>CAZGSG010000026.1:0-29848 GCA_964528095.1 uncultured Terrimonas sp. | reverse complement strand
GAATAAGGCAATAGTTATTTTCGTATCATTTTTTTTGTGTCTGCAGGCATTGGCTCAGCCAACCAGCTATTCTGCGGCCAATGCGCATGCGCATAATGACTACCTGAACCCGCAGCCTTTCTTCCTCGCTTATAAAAATGGGTTTGGTTCGATAGAAGCGGATATATTTCCTGTAAACGGGGTTTTATGTGTAGCACATTCAAAAAAGGAAATTCAGTCCCAGCTTACGTTAAGCAGCCTGTACCTTGACCCGGTATTAAGTGAATTCAAATCTACAGGACCAAGAAAGTTAAGCCTGCTGATTGATATAAAAGAAGATTATGCCATCAGCCTGCCATTGCTTGTGAAGGAGCTGGAACCGCTCAGGCCATACCTGGCTACCGCTGCAATTACCAATTATTTATCTATCATTATCAGTGGCAATCGTCCTCCGCCTTCTTCTTATAAAGATTATCCTGATTTTATATTTTTTGATGATGATCTCAAATCACCACACACCGAAAAGGAATGGAGCAGGGTGGCGCTTGTCAGCCTTCCTTTCACCAAAATCTCTGCATGGAAAGGTGCGGATGTTCTAAAGAAGGAAGACCGGCAATCGTTGCAACATATCATTGATTCGGTACACACAGCGGGTAAACCTATCCGCTTCTGGGCTGCTCCTGATACAAAACTATCCTGGCAAACACAGGTAGACTTACATGCAGACCTGGTGGGTACAGATAAGGTAACGGAGCTGGGAGATTTTTTAAAAGAAAATAAGCATAAATAATAAGAGAAGTAGATAAGACTAACTGATTGCTACAATAGCGTTTTTTTATAATGACACCTGTATCGCCAAAAATATTATATGAGCACTGCTATGGCAAATACGCCATAGCGGCAGTGAATGTATTTAATATGGAACAGGTGCATGGGCTTTTTGCGGCAGCACAGGAAACGGCTACCCCTGTTATCGTGCAATTAACTCCTGCCGCCAGGAATTATGCACATCCCGCAATGTTGATGGGTATGATAGAGGCGGCCGCGAAAATATACCCACAGACCATTTTTGCAATACACCTTGATCATGGAGTAGAAGACCATATCGATGATGCGATTAATAGCTGTTATACCTCGGTGATGATTGATGCATCGCATGATGATTTTCTCACCAATATAAAAAGAACAAGATCGGTAGTAGACAAAGCCCATCAGAAAAATATTGTGGTAGAAGCGGAGCTTGGCATATTAAGCGGGGTGGAAGATGATCTTGCAATTGATGAACTGCATGCCAGGTATACCGATCCCGCACAGGCCAGGGAATTTGTAGAAAGCACGGGTTGTGACAGTCTCGCTGTGGCTGTGGGCACAAGTCATGGCGCGTATAAGTTCAGTGGTGGAAAAGGGTTACAGTTTGAAGTGCTTCAAAAGATACAGGAACAATTGCCCGGATATCCATTGGTATTACATGGCAGTTCCAAAGTAAATCCAGCGGATATTACGGTCATCAATCAATATGGAGGCAGGTTGTCAGGCAATGCAAGCGGGGTGTCTGATGAAGAATTAAAAAAGGCCATCACTTATGGTATTTGCAAAGTAAATATTGCTACCGATCTGCGCCTGTTATGGACCAAAGTACATCGCCGGTTTTTTCATGAACAACCGGATGCTTTTGATCCAGTGGTGCCCGGTAAAGAATATATGCGCGCGTACAGGGAGTTTATGGCCGAGCGTTTTGAAACAATGGGCTCGAAAGGAAAAAGCGCGTCAATCAATTTGAATTAATGATAAGAGATAAAAAATATAAACTACTTGGTCACCCTGCTAAAGGACTGGGGGCATATCAAAAAATAACGGCAGCCGATGCAGGATGGACACACCTGAGTTGTGAAGCGAGGTTGATGCAGAAAGGGGAAGTATGGGAAGGCAATACAGGCGACAATGAATATGGATTTATTTTATTGAGCGGAAATTATTCGGTGCAGACAGATAAGGGGGCATGGCAAACAAAGAATGGGAGGAGAAATGTTTTTGAAGGTATCGCGCATACATTATACCTGCCCGCGCATACTTCTTTTGCGCTGAAAGCCGAATCAGTTATACTGGATATCGCGGCAGGATGGTGCAAGGCAACCAAGGATTATCCTGCGCGGTTTAAAACTCCCGCCGAAGCAGCAATCGAAATAAGGGGCGGTGATAATGCTACAAGACAGATAAACAGCCTGATTGAACCTGGGTTTGGCAGCAGCCAGCTCATTGCAGTAGAAGTATACACACCCTCGGGAAACTGGAGTTCATTCCCTGCACATAAACATGATGAAAGAAAACTGGATACAGATGGCAACCTGGTAGAAGCCTGTCTTGAAGAATTCTATTTTTTTAAAACAGATAAAAAAGATGGGTATGCGATTCAGCAGGTGTATACGGCGGATGGTGAGCTGAATGAGTTGATGCAGGTAAAGAACAATGATATCGTGCTGGTGCCAAAAGGGTATCACCCGGTAGTGGCAGGGCATGGGTATAATTGTTATTACCTCAATTTCCTGGCAGGTAGTCATCAGTCATTAGCCAATACGCCTGATCCCGCCCCCGAATGGATTTTTCATTCATGGAAAGGTAAAGATCCCAGGATACCGCTGGTAACGGCAGAAATGAATAAAGAATGAGTATGAAAGAGAAACAGTTTGACCTGATAACATTTGGCCGCTCATCTATTGACCTGTATTCACAGAATATTGGCGCTGACTTTATTGATATAAAGGGCTTTGATGCATTTGTAGGAGGATCACCCCTGAATATTGCAGTGGGCGCCAGCAGGCTCGGCGCTAAAGTTTCGCTTCTAACCGGGGTAGGTACAGATAAGACCGGTGATTTTATTCTTAATTTTTTAAAACAACAAAACGTCAACACAGCAGCTATACCAAGGATAGCCACTGCAAGAACAAGTGCGGTTGTATTAGGTATTGAACCGCCGGACAGGTTTCCGCTGGTTTTTTACAGGGACAATGCGGCAGATAGCCAGGTAACTATCGACCACGTTATTACAGCCGGTATTGATCAGTACAGGATACTGGAGATATCCGCTACCGCATTAAACGTGGAGCCAAGCCGCAGCGCGGTATTTTATGCAACAGAACTGGCTGCTGAAAATGACGTGGATATTGTACTGGATATTGACTTCCGCGCTGACCAGTGGAAAGATGTAAGATCGTTTGGGTTGATGGTAAGGGCCTTGTTGCCGAGAGTAAAGATTGCCATTGGTACAGAGGAAGAAATACTGGCTGCCACTTTGCAAAGTGCTGACCAGATCAGTATACAACACCAGCAGATCTCTGCACCGGAGATAAGTGGAGATATAGATGTGTCGATACAAAAGATTCTGAAAGCAGGACCGGAAGTACTGATCGTCAAAAGAGGCGCCAGGGGAGCAACGATATTTTATAAAGATGGCAGGCAGGAGGAAGTACCCGGCTTCCCTGTTGAAATATTGAATGTACTGGGAGCAGGTGATGCGTTTGCCAGCGGGTTCATTTATGGTTACCTGCAAGGATGGGACTTATACAAAGCATGCAGGCTTGGAAATGCTTCGGGGGCATGGGTGGTGCAGAAGCCAGGTTGCGCGAACGATATGCCTTACCATAAAGAAGTGATGGAGTTTGCAGCATCCCGTGGTGGATTATAGCCACAATAACTAACTGATCATATAACTGTACTTGTAAAGAATGGCAAATAAAACAAAAAGACTAACCGTAGCACAGGCTACCATCGAATTTCTTCAAAACCAATTTGTGGAAAGAGATGGGATGGAGCATGCTTTTTTTGCCGGATGTTTTGGCATTTTCGGACATGGCAATGTGGGCGGTATCGGGCAGGCCTTATTTCAAAACAAACAATTCAAATACTATCAGTCAAGAAATGAGCAGGCCATGGTGCATACGGCCATTGCATATGCTAAAGTAAAGAACAGGCTGGGCGCTTTTGTTTGTACCAGTTCCATAGGACCAGGAGCAACCAATATGCTGACAGGTGCCGCCACCGCAACCATCAATCGTTTACCCGTTCTTTTATTACCGGGAGATATTTTTGCCAATCGCGCTGTTGATCCTGTATTGCAGCAACTGGAATACCAATACAGCAATGATATATCTGTAAATGATTGTTTCAAACCAGTTTCAAAATACTGGGACCGGATCAACAGACCCGAGCAACTGATCGCGGCATTACCTAAAGCGATGCGTATACTCACTTCTCCTGCGGAGACGGGTACTGTTACATTATCCATGCCCCAGGATGTGCAGGCAGAGGCGTTTGACTTTCCTGTCAGTTTGTTTAGAAGAAGAGTATGGACTATTCAACGAACAAGGGCCGACCGTTCTATTCTTGAAAAAGCTGCCGCAATCATTGCTGCTGCAAAAGCTCCGGTGATTGTTGCAGGTGGCGGAGTTATCTATAGCGATGCCTGTAAAGAATTGAAAAAGCTGGTAAACAGAACGGGAATTCCGGTTGTTGAAACCTATGCAGGTAAAGGCAGTCTTTCCTATGATGAGCCGCAGAACCTGGGAGCGGCAGGTGTAACGGGCACGCCGGGTGCTATTGCTGTTTGTGAAAAAGCGGATGTTGTGATTGGGATCGGTACACGTTACAGCGACTTTACTTCCATTTCCCAATCAGCTTTTCAAAATCCCGCGGTCCGGTTCATCAATATTAATGTATCGGAATTTGATTCATTTAAACAAGGCGCATTACCGGTTGTTGCCGATGCCAGGGAGACCATCAAAGAACTGGATAAATTATTAGCGGCATATAAAACCAGCAATAATTATTCTTCCTTAATAAAAAAATATAACAATAGTTGGAATAAAACAGTAGAAGAGATCTATACTCTTTCTCATGGTGTACCGGTAAGCCAGGGTGAAGTGATCGGTGCGGTAAATAATTTTTCTTCGGCCAGGGATATTGTTATCTGCGCAGCCGGTAGTTTGCCGGTCGATCTGCATAAACTATGGCGTACACGTGATAATAAAGGATTTCACCTGGAGTATGGGTATTCCTGTATGGGTTATGAAATAGCGGGAGGCCTGGGTGCTAAAATGGCTGATGCTTCAAGGGAAATCTATGTGATGGTAGGAGATGGCAGTTACCTGATGATGTCGCAGGAGATCGTTACTTCCATTCAGGAAGGATATAAACTCACGATCATTCTGATCAATAACAATGGTTATGCAAGTATCGGGGGGCTATCCCAGTCATTAGGTACAAAGGCATTCGGAACGGAATACAAATTCAGGAACAAAAAAACAGATCAGCTGGATGGTAAAATATTACCGGTAGACCTGGCGACCAATGCGGAGAGTTTAGGCGCTATCGTCTTACGCACGGATACGATCGATAGTTTCAAGAAAGCACTGGCCGACGCAAAAAAAACAGATCGTACTACTGTCGTTTATATTGACGCGGACAGGCAACAACGGGTGGGCGGATATGCCTGGTGGGATGTGCCGGTAGCACAGGTATCAACGGCGGCATCGGTAAAAGAGAGCTTGGGAAAATTGCAAAGGAATAGGAAAAAGCAGCGGTATCATATTTAACAATTACCTGGAGAGATAGCGGGTTAATTATATATAAGTATCAAGCAAAAAATGAAGAAATGAGTGTGTTAAAAAATTATATCCATGGGAAATGGGTGGAATCTGTTTCAAAAGAAAGTATTGATGTACTAAACCCCGCGACAGGTGAGGTACTTGCAAAGTCTCCATTTGGAGAAGCCACCGCTAAGGATGTAGCTACCGCAGCGGGCTTTGCGCAGGAAGCGTACCTGCAATGGAAAAATGTACCGGTATTAAAAAGGATACAGCCATTGTTTAAGTTGAAACAATTACTGGAAGAGAATCAGCAGGAGATCGCAAGACTTATTACCCTTGAATGTGGGAAGACCCTGGCCGAATCTGCCGGGGAATTGCAACGGGCTATTGAAAATGTGGAAGTAGCCGCGGGAGCGCCGATGTTGATGCAAAGTGAATTCCTGGAAAATGTAGCCGGAGGTATTGATGAATACATGATACGACAGCCGCTTGGGGTGACAGCCTGTATTGCGCCATTTAATTTTCCCGCAATGATCTCGTTCTGGTTTTTGCCTTATGCGATTGCCTGTGGCAATAGTATGATCATAAAGCCATCGGAAAAAGTGCCGCTTACCATGATGAAGATCTTCGAACTGATCGATCAGTTGGATATTCCCAAAGGGCTGATAAGCCTGGTACATGGTGGTAAACACACGGTGGATGCGATACTCGATCATGCAGATATAAGATCGATCAGTTTTGTTGGCAGCACAGCCGTGGCAAAATATATCTATTCACGCGGTACGGCCAATGGTAAAAGAGTGCAGGCGCAGGGTGGTGCAAAAAACCCTGTAGTGGTGTTGCCGGATGCTGATATTGAAATGACTTCGCAGATCATTACAGATAGTGTCTATGGCTGCGCAGGACAGCGTTGCCTGGCCGCATCCGTAGTAATAACGGTTGATGAATCCGCAGGCATTCGCGAATCGCTTTATGAATCGGCAAAAAAAAGAAAGACCGGCTATGGTATGGAAGCGGGGGTTGATATGGGACCTGTTATTAATAAAGAGAGTAAAGAACGGATAAACACCCTGATCGGAATGGGTGTAAAAGAAGGCGGGTCTGTATTGTTGGACGGGCGAAATACATCGGTAAAAGATTATGAAGCCGGCAACTTTATTGCACCCACGATCCTGGAAAATATTCCTGTAGACGGCCAGCTGATAAAAACGGAAATATTCGGCCCGGTGATGAGTCTCCTGCATATGAAGACGATTGATGAAGCGATCGGATTTGTTAATCGCAGCGCATATGGCAATATGGCCTGTTTATTTACCAGCAGTGGTTCGAGTGCACGAAAATTCCGTAACGAAGCAATGGCAGGAAACATTGGATTGAATATCGGTATCGCAGCCCCTATGGCGCAATTTCCGTTTAGCGGATGGAAAGAAAGTTTCTTTGGTGATCTGCATGGGCAGGGCAAACATGCGATTGAATTTTTTACACAAACAAAAGTTGTGGTAGAACGTTGGCCAAAAGAATGGTCAAGAAAATTTTAATGGATATGGATAGAAATGACGGGATAAAAATAGCGAACGCGCCCTGCTCATGGGGTGTACTCGAATTCGAACTGGAAGGGAAGGCCCTGGGTTACGAACAGGTACTGGATGAGATCGCAGCAACAGGTTATGCAGGAACAGAACTTGGTGATTGGGGATTTATGCCAACTGCACCGCAGGAACTAGCGAAAGAGATTTCGAAACGTGATCTGACCCTGCTTGGTGCTTTTGTACCGGTTGCATTATCAAATGAAACGGCACACGATGAAGGGGTGGCAAAAGCATTAAAAGTCGGGAAATTGATGAAAGACGCGGGGTATGATAATGCTTTTATCGTATTGGCAGATGAGAATGGTACAGTAGAATATCGTACAAAGAATGCAGGCAGGATAAATGGACAGGGGGGATTGTCAGCCACTGCAATGAAGATATTTGCACAGGGCGCGGAAAAAATAGCCAGGGCAGTAAAGGACGAGCTTGGAATGAGAACAGTTTTTCATCATCATTGTGCCGGCTACATCGAAACTCCCGCGGAGATACATGCATTATTGGATGCTACCGATCCCGGTTTATTGGGTTTATGTTTTGATACAGGTCATTATCAGTTTGGAGGAGGAAAAGATCCGCTGGACATTTTAAATAAATACCGGAGCAGGATATGGCATGTTCACTTCAAAGACTTTGCTCCCGGGGTTGCAGCACAATCAGCCAGCAATGAGTGGGATTATTTCACCAGTGTGAAGAATGGCGTGTTCTGCGAACTGGGCAAAGGCGCTGTTGATTTTAAAAAAGTAAAAGACTTTTTGGATACATATGCATATGATGGATGGGTAGTGGTGGAACAGGATGTGCTGCCAGGAATGGGCGATCCGAAACAATGCGCACTCAAGAACAGGATGTATTTAAAGTCTATAGGCATGTAACTATTTTATCCAAAAAAATAAAGAAATGAAACAGGTAAGATTAGCGTTGTTAGGGATGGGCCGGATCGGTAAGATACATTTCAGGAATATTAAACAGTTTTTTCCAAATGTGAGCATTGTGGCTGTAGCAGATCCGCTGTATGAGGAAGATGCATTTAAAAAAGAATTTGGGAATGTTTTTTTTACCAGGAATTCAGAAGAAGCTATCGCGGTACCGGGAGTAGATGCAGTACTGATATGTACCCCTACATCTTCACATGCCGACCTGCTGACGCAATCAGCAAGAATGGGTAAACATATATTTTGTGAAAAGCCAATGGACCTTTCATTGGAAAGAACCATTGCAATTGCCGACCTGGTCAAACAAATGAATGTACGGTTGATGCTTGGATTCAATCGTCGTTTTGACCCTGATTTTATGCAGGCACGCAAATATGTACAAGAGGGGAAAATAGGCGCATTGCAGATTGTAAAAATTATCAGCCGTGATCCGGGACTGCCATCTATTGACTACCTGAAAAATTCCGGAGGCCTGTTTATGGATATGGCCATTCATGATTTTGATATGGCCCGCTATATCATGGATAAAAAAGTAGTTGAAATATTTGCGAAAGGACTGGTATTTGTAGATGAAGCAGTTGCTACAGCTGATGATATAGATACGGCACTGACCACGCTTACTTTTGAAGATGGAACCTATGCTGTGATTGATAATAGCCGCAAAGCAGTATATGGATATGATCAGCGCCTGGAAATATTTGGTAGCGGTGGCATGATACAGGTAGATAATAACCTGCATAACCGCAATGTTATCTATGATGAAAAAGGCATCCACAAAGCCTTACCCCTGGATTTCTTTATGGACAGGTATGCGGCATCTTATTTTAATGAAATGAAACTATTCCTTGACGCGTTGGTAAATGGTACGCAAATGCCTGTAACGAGTACCGATGGGGTAGAAGCCACTCGTATAGCCGTAGCAGCAAGGATATCTATGGAAGAGGAAAGACCGGTAAAATTAGCTGAGATTGCGAATACTGTAAAAGAAGTGGTCGCTTAAGTCTCGATCAATGATAAAATTGAGGAATTAAAATACCGGATGATTGATCGTGTATCTCTTTTTCGTGTAATCACAGTCTTCAATCGATCCGGTTATATTTGTTCATGCCCGGTCTTATCACAGACCAATACAGGGACACCAATAGTACAATTTTTGAAAGAACTCTGCCACTGCTGCTCTTGGTAGTGGCAACAGGTAGGCCACCTGCCGGGGTCCCCGCGTCACTTAGCGATTAAATTAGTAGCGGCTTTTCTTTTTGCATTGCTGTTTAGTCATTGTTGATGAAGGTTTTATTAACTTTAGCGGCGTTTAAATAAAATAATACGGATAATGTATAAGATGAAACAAACATGGCGATGGTTTGGTCCTGAAGACCCTGTCAGCTTACAGGATGTCAGGCAAACCGGAGCAACAGGTGTAGTTACGGCCCTTCATCATATTCCTCATGGAGAAGTTTGGACCATAGAAGAAATTGAAAAGCGTAAAGCAATTGTAGAGAAAAGCGGGCTTGTATGGTCAGTGGTGGAAAGTATCACGGTACATGAAAGTATTAAAGCCAGGACAGGTAACTATAAAGAGTATATAGAAAAATATAAGACCTCGATCCGTAATGTAGCACAATGTGGCATACCGGTGATCACGTACAATTTTATGCCAGTGAATGACTGGACAAGAACATCATTGAACCATGAAATGACTGACGGATCACTCGCTTTATATTTTAACTGGGTAGACCTGGCTGTATTTGATATCTATATTCTGAAAAGAAAAAAAGCCGCGCTTTCTTATAGTGATGCTATTCAGCAGGAAGCTGAGAACCGGTATAAATCCTATACAGCAAAAGAACTTGATGCGCTGGCTGCCGTGATCATGTTTGGTATTCCTGGAGAACAAAAAGCTACAACTGCCGGTATGTTGGAAAAGATGGAGACCTATGCGGACATTGATCATAAGGCATTGCAGGAGAATCTCTGTTATTTTCTGCAGGAGATAAGTCCCGTTGCAGAAGAATGCGGGGTGAAACTGGCGATCCATCCTGATGACCCTCCGTTCCCGATATTGGGTTTGCCGCGCATTGTGAGTTCGCAGGATGATTTCAATTACATGTTGAACAAGGTAAATAACCCAGCTAACGGAGTTTGTTTTTGTACCGGTTCGTTAAGCGCATCTGCCGCAAATGATCTTCCGGCTATGGTCAGGGCCATTGGTGAGCGTATTCATTTTGTTCATCTGCGCAATGTAGAGAAGGATAAACAGGGTAATTTCTTTGAAGCGGACCATCTTGATGGTGATGCAGATATGTATGCAGTTGTGAAAGAACTGGTAGTACTGCAGCAGTCATTAAAAATATCGTTGCCTTTTCGTCCAGATCATGGTCACCAGATGCTGGATGATCTTAAAAAGGTAACTAACCCCGGGTACTCAGCTATCGGGCGTTTACGTGGTCTCGCCGAATTAAGAGGATTGGAAATGGGTATTCTCCGGTCGTTGTAATTTGGCCAGATAACAATACATATACACAGCATTTCTTGCAAAATAGAATATTTGCTGGATGTTGTCCTGGGCAGTACAGTTATTTAAGTTGTAGAATCAGGCAGTGAATGGTGAAAATAGCATTGATCTGTTATACAATTAATAAACCCATATACATAATAGGTGAACCAGCAGGATAATGAAGCTTTGCTTTATCAATCAGCGGGCAATGAAAAAAAAGTACGCAATACTAGCCATTAGTATTATTATAATAGCCGCGTCCGGCTTTTCCTTGAAAAAAGAGGTTCTGTCATTACCTCAGTACCAACGCATGTTTTCTAATGAAGCAGATTCTGCCAATACAATGAAAAACGATGCACTAAAAGAGACTAAAGCAGCTGATAGTGAAAAGGACTGCATATTTAAGGAAGAATAGAAATTGGGCGTCTGTAAAAAGGCGGGTAGGTAAATCATAATAAAATACTCTGATATGTAATATTTTATAATCAATATGAAATATAATATTACAATATGTGTAAATATTATTCCGTTTTTACTAAACCGATTTAATTTTTGGCGTTAAATATTAAGAAATGCCAAGAAAAAAATCCAATAAGACCAAGGAAGAAAAAGCGGCGGAATTAAAGATAAAAAACCGACACAAACTTAATTCCATCAAAACAGATTTTGAAGCGGGTAGAATAAAAAGTTTCAGCCAGATATACGCTGTAATGGTTCTGTCCTCTTTTGCAAAGGAAGTAAAAATGGGGTTTACAACACTTAAGAATAAATCAGGAAATCCGAGCGACTTTACTATAAATGAACTCATGCGTTTCTCCGAAGCGCTGAATGTTGATATCAATATTGTTCTCAATTTTATTTTCAGCCTGATAAAACAACACAGAAGAAAGATCATAAAAATTGAATGACCACCTGATTCAACGAATAGCTTAAATGCGCAATAATCTTAAATACTATCACGGTAAGCAAATAAACGGCGTGCTTTCTCCATTCCTTTTTCTGTGAGTAATACAACTACAGTTGTTGATTTTTTGATCTCTACCAGTTTCTCACGGGCCAGTTCCTCCAGGCATTCTGATTGCCAGTTTCCCTTCAAATGAAGAAAAAGTTCTCTTGTGCTGCAATGGTATTGCAAAGGTTGCGCATCATCTTTGACAATATCATACAGAACCTGTAGTATGCGGTATCTATTGTCCATACAGGTATAAATATACCTAGCTATTGTTACCACGATATTATCAATCATAACAAAACGGATTAAAGGAAGTTTCGGACCGGTTACTGATCTGCTTTTGGCCGGAAGTATCCCGGAGCTAAATTCTTCCGGTTATTCTCCATGAAAAGCGTTGTATTTTGTTAATATACTGCCATTCTTATAGCCGCAATTGCAGGCCCGCTTATAAAATAAATCAGGCATGAAAGATTTGTAACCCGCTATGCATCAGCGGTTGAAGCATTGTAATTGGCCGCCGCCCGGGAGTGCTCGCTTAGTAATAAATCCCCTTAATCCAAAATAATAGCCTATCTTCAATAAGTGATTTAAAATTACTCATCATCCAGTGCAGATCAGTTTCAATTCTTACTCATCGACTCAGTAACAGTTTTTTCTCCTCTTTGCTACTTGCTGTTTTCTTTTAATCACGGTATCATTTTATTTATTTTAAATTTTTTTTATGAACATGTACGTTTCTAACCTTGGTTTTCATATTACTGAAAGCGACCTTAGAAAATTATTCGAACAATTTGGACAGGTTTCTTCAGCCAAAGTGATCACTGATAGGGAAACAGGCCGTAGCCGCGGTTTTGGATTTGTTGAAATGGATTCCGAAACAGAAGGTCAGGATGCAATGACAAAACTGAACAACAAAGAATTGGAAGGCAGAATGATGTCTGTCACTATAGCCAGGGAAAAAACTCCCCGCTCAGGCAATACCAAAAACTGGTAATTGAACTTTTTCAGTAGAACAGGAGAACATGAAATAGTTCTCCTGTTCCTGATTTTCCTGCGGTACATGACAACAGATTAATCCCCCGCATTGCACTGCATCTTTAAACAGTTGCAACGAAAGAAAAACAATCCTATACTAGTCATACTCTTTGTTATTTGCAGGTAACCCTATTCTATTTTCCGGCTATATCCTTGCAGAACTAATCTATCCGTTAATTTATATTCATTATAAATGCAAATGCTATTTATATGAATACCGTAAAATAATATATATGCATTTTCAGAAACAAGATATGGAAGGAAAGAGTTACCGATGGAATGAGAATGCCGGCGAGACAGTATTTTCCGGGCAGCCGAGCAGGCGCTTATTCGACAGGTTCAATGGAGACCAGGTAATTTTCATTATCAATTTTTTCGGTTCCCTATCTGACAGGTTCACCCTGCAGGAGGGTAAGATGATTGAATATGCGATTCTGCATCACCTGCCTCTTGAAGCTAAAAGCGAATTGTCCGTTTTTAACTGGATCCGCAATACCGATATGCAGGGTATTACCAATAACCATTAATAGAAAGAAACTTACCGATAGGGGCAATCCTCCCGCCCAATCATATAAATTGCATTTGTGCGGCTTTACGAATCAGTGTAGCCGTATTTTTTGAATCAAATTTTGCCAGCAGATTTTTCCGGTGTGTGTCAACGGTGGTGGGACTGATAAAAAGATCCTTTGCAATCTCATTATTGGTAAAGCCTTCAGCAATCAATGACAGTACTTCCTTTTCCCGTCTTGTCAGTACGGGCACACTATCATCATTTTTCTTTTTGAATGATTGCGAAGCTTCATAACTGAAGTACAATTTTCCTTTTATAACAGTTTCTATGCCCTCCATGATTTCCTGTTGAGTAGCATTTTTTAAAATATAACCAGAAGCTCCATTGTCCATCATCTTGTGTACAAAACTCTGCTGGTTGAATGTGCTTAGCCCAACAATAAAAATCATCGGGTATTTTTCTTTTACTTCTTTGCACAGGTCGATCCCACTCTTGTCGGGCAGGTTGATGTCCATTAGTATCACATCCGGCTGTTGTTGTTGCAGGAAAGCAAGACAGGATGCCGCGGAGGAAGCATGCCCCATCCATTCGATATTCTTTTCGGCCTGCAGTAAGGACCGAATGCCTTCGATCACCATATAATGATCATCAACTATGAAAATTTTTATGGCCATTATGTGTTTAATTCTATGTGAACCGAAGTTCCCTGTCCCTGTTCAGCCTGCACATCAATCGTGCCTTTTAGAAAATCAATCCTGCTGCGGATATTACTCCAGCCAATTCCCGGCGATCCCTTCAATATGGAAGTATCAAAACCTTTCCCATCATCTTCAACAGTTACCGATATAAGATTGTTATCCTTTGTGATCTGTATGATCGCTGTTTTAGCTGATGCATGCTTGATAGTATTATTGATCAGCTCCTGCACAATACGATATATTGTAATCGAGACTGTTTGATCAATTGCCACATTGGCAATTCCCATCGATTGGTAAGATACATTTAATGCGCGGCTTTGGCTTATATCAGTACAAAAATCCTGCAATGCCGTATCCAGGCCAAATTTAACCAGTGCTTCGGGCATAAGGTTATGCGCAACCCTGCGCATTTCTTTGATAGAACTGTCCAGCATGTCCATGCTGCGTTCAAACGCCTGCTGGTTGTCAGGCGTCATAATAAGGTTTCCTTTCATAGTTGTAAATGAATGTTTAATGCCAGATAACATGCCTCCTAATCCATCATGCAGATCCTTGGCCAGGCGGGTTCTTTCCTGTTCTTCTCCCTTAAGCACGGCTTCGGTGGCCGCCAGCTTTTTCTCAGTCTCCAGTTCAGCGATACGTTGCTGTTGTATCCGTTGTTTTTGCCGATAGTTTCGATAAGAAAGCAATGAAATAATGAGGAGCACCAATGCGCTTGCTATAAAAATATAATTGAGTACGTTTTTCTGCCGTATGTTTAATTGTTGTAATTTTTTTTCGGTTTCCAGTTGATTGATCTGCGCTTCTTTTTTTTCTGCCTGGTATTTTGCATCCAGCTCGTTCATCTGTATCCTGTTATTCTTGCGCTGCAGGGAATCGGTTATGGAAACATATTTTTTTAAATAACCATAAGCTCCCTGGATATTGCCATGTAGTTCTTCAACATCTACCAGGTGGGCCACAATCATCTGGCTGAGCTGATCCAGGCCGGCATCTTCGGCCACAGCCATTCCTTTTTTCAGGTAGGTCTTTGCATTATCCCAATCTGATTTTGACCTGTAATCATAACCGAGATTACCATAGGCCAGGGCCAGGTCATAGGGATAATTGAGTTTTAGCAAATATTCCAGGGCTATCTTATGATAAAAGATAGCTGAGTCATATTGGGTTTTTGCTTCATTAAAATACTGGGCGATCAGGTTTGCAGCTTTTCCGCATGCATAAATATTATCCAGGCTCTTCGCCCGCTGAAGGTTTGTTTTTAGCCTGGGCAGCAAACCATCGTATTGTTGCAGCATAATGCGAATAGCGGCTTCACCGTTTACTGCCAGCACTTTTTTACTCTCATCGCCCAGTATCTCCGCCGCTGCACTTGCTTCTATCGCATAGGACAGGGCTTTTTTATGATCTTTTAAAAAAGTAAAAAGGGTAGATAAATTGTTATAGGGAGAAAAGGATAGCCCCTCTTCACCAATTTCCTTATAAATGCTTACGGCTTTCAGGTAATTGGCGGTAGCCGAATCATTTTGCTGACGCTGGTGATAAATGACACCATAGTTATGCGTTAGCATTCCCATTTGGCGACGGAAGGCTTTTTCTTTATTGTCCTTCACCAATTCATACGCCTTATCATAGAATAATTTTCCACTGTCCAGCAGACCCCGGTCCACATATAAGACCCCCCGCAACCGGTAAGCAATAGCACGACCAAGTGAATAATTGAGTTTCTCCGACAGTTGTATGGCTTCTGCCACTACTGTAGCAGCTTTGGCCGGATTTACAAACTGAAGTTTGGGCACCAGGTCGTTCAGCCGGTTCACTTTCGTTGTATCATTGGGCATAGGAATAATCAATCGCTCCAGGCTGTCTGCAACTCTTTGTTGTGAATTTGCAGTAGTAATGAAGCAAAACAATAAAAGTGGAAGAGAAAAGTATTTTGACATACTGAAAAAATAAAAAAATACGGCCAGTTTACAAATAAAACATATTGGCTTTACAGAATTATTCCCCTTTTTCCATGATTTTTTACACGGGTTCATACAAATTCCTTTATGAATTCGTAGAAATGGGACAGACAGTTAGCCTATATAAGGGTACTATTTATTTCAGCATCATTATAGTCTTCATCACAGGAATAAAATAAAGAAGATTCATGCATAAACTTCCTTTACGGGAATGGGATAGATACTGGCAGTCTCATTCATTTCAGGCAGATCCCTAAATCCGGATCACCCCGGGGTAAATCCCTGCCTGAAACCCGGTCTCGCTCATTGCCTTCGCGTTGCTACCATATTGCTACCAAACTGCTACCATCGGTTGTGGACGGAAACGATGGACGGAAACGATAGACGAACGATGGACGAGGGATGGACGAGCAGTGGGAGTAAAATGAAGAAAATGACCAGGGCTAAAATGCGTCACAGGTTTTTTCAGGACCGTCACAAGAATTCTAATACACTGCCACATTTTTGAAAAAGGCCGGTATGGATAGTCGTGTTGTCGTGCCGAAAAGTTTCGTAATAATCTTATCCAAAGCGCTGCCAATACCAGCGCTGGCTTCTAAAGGTTATTTAATTAGGGGAAAACTTAAAAATATTTTAAAACTAAAAACTTAGTTGTAGCGTAAAATACTTAAATTTGTTTCACAGCGTTCATTAATTCTTCTGTAATCAATTAGTGTTTTTTGCATAACAAATTTTATAGTTCTGCTATGGCGGGGCCTGGGCAAACTATGCACATGATTATCTATTGATCACAAAGATTGTATCACAATAGTTAACAATACAGCATAATGAAGATGAATTGCAAACACGCCATTATTTTTTGGATGACATTCTTTTTCCCCGTAATGTTATTTGCACAAAGCAGGTTGCATGGAAAGATAAGCGATGAAAATGGCAAAGCATTGTCCTATGTATCAGTGGTTTTGCTGCAGGATAGTGTGCATAAGAATGGTACGGTTAGTGACGAGAGCGGTAATTTTATACTTATTTCCAGTTGTGATCCCGGAAAAAAATATACGCTTTTGCTTTCTTCACTGGGATTTCAATCGTTCTCTTATAATTTTATTTATCCTGATACCGCGTTTATGTCGCGGCTTATTTTAAAGGAGGATAAAAGCACGTTGGCAGGTGTAACTGTGACAGGCAGGAAACCGCTGATCGACAGGCGATCTGATCGTTATATCATTAATGTGGAAAATAGTTTTCTTGCCAATGGTAGTTCGGGCCTCGAGGTACTGCAACGCTCACCGGGTATCTGGGTGGGAAATGATGGAAGTATTCGTATTAAAGGAAACCAGGCCGTGATGGTAATGATCAATGATGTAGTGCAGCGTATGTCACCGGAAGACCTGGCGGAATATTTAAAAACATTGAAGTCGGAAGATATCAGCAAGATAGAGGTCATCCAAAACCCTCCTTCCGAATTTGAAGCCGCCGGCGCCGGCGGTATTATTCATATCATCCTGAAAAAAACAAGAAGAGATGGACTGAATGGTTTTGCCAGTATGCGGTATCGGCAGATCGGGAAAAAAACAGGTTATGGCGGGAGCGGTTCAATAGACTATAAAGTAAAAAACCTTTACCTGTTTGGCAGCATTTCTGTACTCAAAGAAAAAAGCACATCGACAGGCAGTGGGGGGATCATTTATCCGGATAAAAGCATTTATAATACTACCACAGCAAGGCAGAACGATGATTACAGGCAGCAATACCGCCTGGGTATGGGTTATGACCTGGGTAAAGATCAGTCTATTGGTATCCAGGTTTTGGGCACCATGAACAAACTCCTGCATTTATTTGGAACGGATGTGTATTTTCAACAGCCTGCTGCATTGACAACAGGACAGGTTAATTCGGAATGGTGGCGAAAACCCAGCCTCAGCAGTACTACTTTCAATTATTCGTGGCGTATCGACAGTCTTGGATCTACATTGAAATTGATAGGAGACTATACCGGCAGCAAACGCGAGGAAGTAAATACATTTCTCGCGTTTTATACAGACCCGGCGCAGGACCTGGATTACCGTAATAGTACCCCTAATACAACAGGGATCTATAGTGTACAGGCTGACTATACTAAAGTTCTGAAAAGTAAGCTTGAATTAAAAGCGGGGGTAAAATACTCTTCCATCAAAAGAGATAATGAACTAATAAAAGAAGACCATATCAACAATGATTGGATATTCAATGAGGCGGCCAGCAACCATTTTATTTATCGTGAAAGCCTGCTTATGTTTTATTCGTCTGCGGAAAAGCGCCTGCACAATACATCTGTTAAAGTAGGCCTGAGGGGAGAAGAAACGTATTCAAAAGGGAACTCCATTACATCGGGACAGGACTTCTCAAAAAAATATTTCGGATTATTCCCTTCGGTATTTATAAAACAAACACTGGATGAAAGCAAAGGAAATTCAGCCTATATCAGTTATGCCCGGCGATTACAAAGACCGGGTTTTAATGAACTAAATCCTTACCGTCTTCAATTTACCAATTTTACTGTTATGATCGGCAATCCCGACCTGTTGCCGCAATACACACACAATATCCAGGCAGGATATGTTTTCCGGGATAATTATTCAGCAGATGTCTATTTTTCCACGACCAGTAACCTGATCGCGCAGTTGGCCAACCCGGTTAACAATAATGTGATTGAATACCAGTACAGGAATTTTAATACCAGTAAGGAGTATGGCATGTCCTTTAATGCCGCTTTTACTCTTTTAGAAGGATGGACTGCCAATAATAGTTTGTCCGTCTATAATTCACTCGTTGGTATCAATGGATTTGAAAATGGCAGGACGAGCCTTTCCCTGAAATCAACGCAAACAGTTTCATTGAAAAAGATCATGGATATTGATATAGCTGGTGAATACCGGTCGCCCTATGTTGATGCAAATTCACGGGCAGACTATATTCTGTATACTGACCTTGCGCTCACCAGGCGCATTATTCATAATAAAATAAGACTGCGGCTCTATATCTCTGATATTTTTAATACGGCGCGTGAAAAATCCATAACGGAATACAACAATACCGTAATCAATTCTTACCAGAAAAGAGTGACACGAACCGCAAGTCTTTTTATCAGTTACAGTTTCAACTCAGGCAAAAAATTCAATGCCAAAAAAATTGATCCGAATAATACTGAAGAGCGGGATCGAATAGGTAATTAAACGATTAGCCTGTCAAACTACTTCAACATATTTTTTTAATGACTCTCCAAGAATATAGGTCCATCCTGCAGAAAAGGATTCTTTTGCAAAATCAGGATTATCGGTAACAAATGTTTCAAGTCCTTCATGTGTAAGTTTCAATCTTGTTTTGCCCGCTTCTTCAAATAATTCAAATGTTACCGTGCTGATGCCTGGGTAATCCTTGTAGCGCCAGGTATAAGCCAGTTTCCTGCCTTCGATCACTTCCGTTATTTTACAGAGGTGCAGGTATTTTTTTTCATCTCCTTCGCCGCCGTAGAAACTGAATTCAAATCCAGGTTCAGCTTTGAATGCAGCGATATCAAAATACCACTCCCTCATTTTATCCCTGTCGGTAATGGCTTCCCAAATTCTTGATGCCGGTGCATTGTAGATTCTTTCGATTGTAAAAGGTGCAGGTTTCATTTTTTTTATTTTACTTATTTAGATTGGATGTATATTTTTCAATGGCGTTGGCAGCTATATCATTCCAGTCGCTTAACTGAAAAGCAGTGGGTTCTTTACCTTCAAGTGCCAGGCCCAGAAACGGACGTTCAAGTTTTACCTGGTATCCGTCCGGTTCTCTGTTTATGTCACCTAAATTTTTATTTGCCATAAAGGAGTAGTTGCTAAATAATTATTTTCTCTTTTTTTGTTTTTCTTCTTTTGCCAGGAATTCTTCCAACGCGTCCAGTTTTTTATTCCAGAATACCCTGTATTGTTCCGCCCAGTCTGCTACCTGTTTTAATTTACCAAAATTGGCCCGGCAATACCGCTCACGCCCCTGTTGCGTGATAATGACCAGTCCGCACTCTGTCAGTATTTTGATATGTTTGGATATGGCCGGCCGGCTTACATCAAAGTTTTCCGCTACTTTATTTAATGTCAATGCCTGTTGAGAAAGCAGCTGTATGATCGCACGCCGGTTCGGATCAGCAATTGCCTGGAAAACATCCCGTCTTGTATCCATTTGTAACTATTTGGTTACAAATCTAAGAGAAACCACCTGGTTACGCAAAATTTCTTTTTCAGGTTGTAAATAAAGAGATATGTGGAATAGGTTTTGTAGAAGATCGATATGGGTATGATCTATTTCCCCGTGCCCGGAATTTCTTCGACCGTTGATTCTTTATGATATTGTTTACGAAAACAAAGAACAAAAATGAAACAATCGTTTGCCATGTTTTTTTACGATGTATTGCATTATTTTCATTTGTGGATTACCGTTGCAGTCGTTATGCGGCTGGCTGAATTATTTTAACTGTGCTTAATCAACCGGTCTGATCGGGTTAACTATGCTGCATTCTGTTTTACATGCTTATGGATTCGATGAAAGTGCTGTGGAAGTAAAGCCCTTTGGCAATGGCCTGATCAATCATACATGGAAACTCAGTCTTGGTGATAGTGAATTTATCATGCAGCGGATCAATAGCGATATTTTTAAACAGCCTGCCAATATCGCTTATAATATCAGGACTATTGCAAGTTACCTGCAACTGGAGCACCCGAATTATCTTTTTGTAGTTCCTCTTAGAACAAAAGCCGGCGAAGAATATTTTTTTGACGGGCAAAATGGCTATTACCGGCTATTCCCTTTTGTTCCTGGTTCGCATACAGAAAATGTGATGCAAAGTCCTGCAAAAGCAGGAGAGGCAGCGATGCTTTTTGGAAAATTTACCCGCCTGTTGTCGGAATTTGATGTTACCAAATTAAAGATCACCTTACCCGATTTTCATAATCTTACATTGCGGTACCAGCAATTCCTGGACGCCCTGACCCATGGCAATAAAGAAAGGATCAGCAGTACCGGTCCGGAGATAAAGGCCATACAGGACTATGGCTATATCAAAACCAAATTTGAAGCAATCATCGAGGACCCCGCTTTCAGACTCCGCGTTACCCATCATGATGCCAAGATCAGCAATGTCTTATTTAATGATAAAGGACAGGGACTTTGTGTAATAGACCTGGATACCGTGATGCCTGGTTATTTTATCAGTGATGTAGGCGATATGATGCGTACTTATCTTTCGCCTGTAAGCGAAGAAGAAAAAGATCTTGGTAAAATAGAAGTTCGGGAAGATTTTTTTAAGGCAATCGTAGATGGATATGGCGCAGCAATGAATGAAGTGCTTACACCTGCGGAAAAAGAGCATTTTGTATACGCCGGCAAATTCATGATCTATATGCAGGCAATCCGTTTCCTGACAGATTATTTGAATAATGACATCTATTATACTGCCAATTATCCTGAACACAACCTGGTAAGAGCGCGCAATCAGCTTGTATTGCTTCAGCGATTGATTGAAAAAGAAGCGATGTTATTGGGTGCTGTTAAAGCCGTTTCCTGATCTTATTCTTCCGTATAAGAAGCCGTATTGAATTTATTTCTCCTGCTGAAAAACAAACGGCTGTTTTTAAAAATACTCAGCACTGTAAGCATTATCACCACCAGCATCAATAATATGAATTCCTGTTTCAGCGCCCGTAGCCAATATACTTCTATCAGGATAAATGCATGAACTGAACAGATGGCTCTTGCTGCAAACGCGTGACTGAACCCCGCATTGGTCAGTAAATGATGGATATGCGTTTTATCCGCTTCAAAAGGAGATTTACCTTTCCAGATCCGTATAGCGAATACCCGGATCGTATCTGCAACCGGAATGAGCACTATGCCAAGTATAAAAACCGGGGCATGGGGAAGTACAGGATTGGTCATTGATACATTCACCTGTAACAGCCGGATACAAAGCACGGCAATCACAAATCCCAGTACCAGCGAACCCGTATCGCCCATAAAGATCCTGGCGGGGTTGAAATTAAAATACAGAAAGCCCAATATTCCTCCAGCCAGTGCGAAAGCGGTGAGTGCTGTAACGGGATCGCCACTGAGGATTAAAAACATACCCAGTGTGATCAGGCTCATGAACCCTAATCCTCCTGCCAGGCCATCAATACCATCGATCAGGTTAAACGCATTGGTGATACCTACAATAGCAAGTATGGTAAATGTGTATTGGGATATGAGTGATAGTTCGCCTATACCAAACAATCCTTCAAACGAAGTGATGCGGATGCCTGATAGGGCGATAAGCAGTGCGAGCCCGGTCTGGATCGCCAGCTTGTATTTTGCAGAAAGATCTTTCAGGTCATCCATGATGCCCATTCCCAAAAGAACAATGATGGAAAAAAAGAAACAGACCTGTGTTATTTCATTGCTGAATGGCAGCCATAGCACCAAAGAAGTAAGCATGCCCGCAACAATCGCTACTCCGCCCATTGTAGGCACGGGAGATTTATGCAGCTTCCTTGCATTGGGTACGTCAAATAAACCGTATTTATTAACCAGCTTGATGATAAGGGGGATTGTCAATAGTGTAACTACAAAGGCGGTAACAATAGCGAGAAATGCAAATTTGTATTCGCTAAACTGCAGATTGATCTGCAATACGTAAAAAAGCGTGCTCATTGGTGGTGGTTTTTCTGATTGGATCCTGGCTCCGTTGCTTTAAAAATAGAATCATTTTAAATACTATGCAAGTAGTTTTTTATTGTGCGGGGATTTTTTCCGCCTTCAACAGGGTTTAAAAAGGTAAAACTGCGTGATTCACCCCGGATGCCTTGGAACGTTTCGGTTATTTTTGCCTAAAGATTTTTTATTTCCCAACTTTCCGCAATATTATCAAGCCCGATAGAATACCTCAAAGGAGTAGGCCCCCAAAGGGCGGAGATCCTTAAAAAGGAGCTTTCCATCTTTACTTTTAATGACCTGCTGGAGCATTTCCCCTTCCGGCATGTAGACAAAACAAAAGTAAACCTCATCAGTGAGATCAATCCCCAAATGGAATATGTGCAGGTGGCCGGGAAACTGCTCAATGTGGAACTGATAGGCGATAAAAGAATGAAACGCCTGGTAGCGCAGGTAAAAGACCAAAGCGGTTTCCTGGAACTGGTCTGGTTCCAGGGGGTGACCTGGGTTCAAAAAATGTTGCAGCCGGGGCAATCCTATCTTGTTTATGGTCGCCTGGGATTTTTTCAAAATACTCCCCAGATCGTTCATCCCGAAATAGAACTGCTGACTCAGGAAAAACAGGAAGGAAAAAGTGTATTGGAGCCTGTTTATTCCACCACCGAAAAATTAAAGGCAAGAGGCCTCGGAGGCCGGCAACTGGGCAAGCTTACCCATGCGTTGTTATCCATGTTGCACGAAAAAGACCTGCCGGAAAATCTTCCTGCCGGTTTAGTGGAAAGCCTGAAACTGATGGGACGTTTCCAGGCATACCGGCAGATCCATTTTCCTACAAGCTCCGCCAGTTTTGATGCAGCGGTAAGACGATTGAAATTTGAAGAACTTTTCCTGGCGCAGCTCCGGATGAACCTGCTACGATCGGCCCGGCACCGGTTTTCCAGGGGCGTGATCTTTGATAAGGTCGGTGATTTATTCAACGGCTTTTACAAAGACCATCTCCCATTCGAACTTACAGGCGCCCAGAAAAGGGTAATGAAAGAGATCAGGGCCGATACGGCAACAGGTAAACAAATGAACCGGCTTTTGCAGGGTGATGTGGGTAGTGGTAAAACGATCGTGGCCTTGCTCACCATGCTGCTGGCAATCGATAATGGTTACCAGGCCTGTTTGATGGCCCCGACAGAGATCCTTGCCAGGCAACATTTTCAAACGATCAGCGAATTGCTGCAGGAACTGCCGGCCCCGGTCCGGTTACTCACCGGCTCCAGCAAGGCTGCGGAACGGAGAAAATTACTCAGTGAGTTGGCTGAAGGGAGCGTGAAGATCCTGATTGGCACACATGCCGTGATTGAAGAAATAGTACAGTTCCGCAACCTGGGCATCGTAATTATTGATGAGCAGCACCGTTTTGGCGTAGCGCAACGGGCAAGGCTATGGGAAAAAGCGGAGATACCGCCGCATGTGCTGGTCATGACGGCCACACCGATCCCGCGCACACTGGCAATGACCGCTTATGGAGACCTTGATTATAGCGTGATCAATGAATTGCCGCCCGGTCGCAAACCCATTACTACTGTGCACCGGTATGAATCACAACGGAGCCAGGTAATGCATTTTATACGGGCAGAGATCGATAAAGGACGCCAAGTCTATATCATTTTCCCATTGATAGAAGAGAGTGATAAACTGGATTACGAAAACCTGATGCGGGGATACGAAACAGTGAAAGGGTATTTTCCCGAGCCAAAATACTATATAAGTATGGTGCATGGCAAACAACCTGCGGCGCAGAAAGAACTAAACATGAAAAGATTTGTTGAAGGAGATACACAACTGATGGTCTCTACAACAGTGATCGAAGTGGGAGTAAATGTGCCGAATGCATCGGTGATGGTAATCGAGAGTACGGAGAAATTCGGTCTTTCCCAGCTTCACCAGTTAAGAGGCAGGGTAGGTCGGGGAGCGGAACAGAGTTATTGCATTTTATTATCCCGGTCGGAATTAGGTAAAGATGCCCGGGAGCGCATCAGGATAATGACCAGTACGGGCAATGGGTTTGAAATTGCAGAAAAGGACCTGGAATTACGAGGTCCCGGGGATATTGAGGGTACCCGGCAAAGTGGGATGTTGAATTTTAAACTGGCAAATATTGTGCAGGACAGGGCCATGCTTGAAGTGATAAGGTCTTTAGTGTCAGCGATCCTTGAGAAGGATCCGGATTTGTTATCGGCAGAGAATTTGCAGCTGAAGAATTTCCTGCAGCAACAAAAAGGAAAACTTGCATGGAGCAAGATTTCTTAACATAAGTTTTGAGTCTTTTAACCAGATATTTTCGTTAATTTAATCAAACAATTTTCAATTCTGAAACGCTTTTTAATCCTCATAGCCTTATTAATGCCAGCAGCCATGCTGATGGCTCAGAATTATAGCAATATTGAATTTGTAGAGAATAAGGGCCAATGGGATGACCGGGTAAAATTTAAAGGAGATATTAATGCCGGCGCCCTGTTTATCCGAGCGGGAGGTTTTACCGTATTACAGCATAATCAACAGGAACTCAAAGCCATGCAGGAATTGAGTCATAATGGTGTTTCCAAAGGAAGTGGTGGCCAGCCTGCAGATAAAATGGTTTTACATTCCCACTCTTATAATGTAGATTTTGTTGGCGCTTCACCAAAGATGCAGGTGATACCGGATAAAAAACTGGTTACCCACAACAATTACTTTTTAGGAAATGATCCGTCGAAGTGGGCGGGTGATTGTAAGGTATTCCAGGCTGTTACATTAAAGAATGTATACGACAATATAGATGTGCGCTATTATACTGATAATGGAATGTTGAAGTATGATATTATTGCAAAGCCCGGTGCCGATATCAGTAAGATCGCGTTGAAATATGAGGGTGCGGATAAATTGCAGGTAAAGGACAAACAACTCGTAATACAAACTTCTATTGGCGAACTGAAAGAGTCTTATCCCTATACGTACCAGGCTGATGGAAAACAACGCAAAGAAGTTAACTGTAAATATGTTGTAAAAGATAATATTGTGCGATTTGATGTAAAGGGATATGATCCTGCGGCCACACTCGTTATTGATCCATTCCTGATCTTCTCTTCTTTTTCAGGAAGTACGGCCAATAACTGGGGCTTTACTGCAACTTATGGTCCTGATGGTAGTTTTTTTGGAGGTGGTATAGTATATGGCGGTCCCGGCACTTTCCCTGTTACGCCTGGCGCCTTTCAAACATCTTACCAGGGGGGTATAGGTTCATTTCCCTGGGATATCGGTATCATAAAATTATCTCCTGATGGTTCTACAAGATTGTATGCCACTTATCTTGGCGGAAGCGATAACGAACAGCCGCATAGTCTTGTGGTAGACCCGCAGGGAAACCTGATTGTTGCAGGCAGAAGCAGTTCGCCCAACTACCCATTAAGGGGCGGTACAGGTACAACTATTGGTACAGGCGGGGGTTTTGATATCGTTGTAACTAAATTCAATGCCAACGGATCAGCGATCATTGGCTCTGCTAAAATAGGGGGTAAGAATGATGATGGCGTTAATATCAATAATTCAAGAAGCGGTACAAGTTCATTGCAGCGAAATTATGGTGATGATGGAAGAAGCGAAGTAAACCTGGACGGGGCCGGAAATATATATGTGGCTTCCTGTACAAAATCAAATAATACTACAGATGGCTTCCTGATCGTAGGAGGCTTTCAATCAACTTTTGGAGGTAGCCAGGATGGTGTAATACTAAAATTTACTCCCGATCTATCTACCATGCTCTTTTCATCTTATCTCGGTGGATCGGGCAATGATGCTGCTTATGTGATATCATTATCGCCGGCCGGCAATATTTATGTTGCAGGTGGAACGGAAAGCTCCGATTTCCCCGGTAATAAAGCCGGCACACTAGGCCCGACCTATAACGGTAATATCGATGGGTTTGTGGCGGAGATTTCCAACAATGGCTCTACACTTATCCGCTCCACGTTTATCGGTACTGCCGGAGCTGATCAGGTATATGGAATTCAATTTGATAGATTTGGTTACCCTTATGTAACAGGTCAATATACCGGGGCATGGACAGCTATCAATGCTACTTATGTGAATGCCGGAGCCAAACAGTTTATTGCAAAGCTGGAGCCAGATCTCTCCGCATATGTTTACCGAACTTTCTTTGGAAGGGCAGATGCCAACCCGAATATATCAATCACGGCATTCCTTGTAGACCGTTGTGAAAATGTATATGTGTCTGGTTGGGGTGGTGATATTTCTTCAGGATCCGGTTATAGCAGTTCCGGTACATTGAACATGCCGTTGACCCCGGATGCCCTGCCTTATCCTGTAGGTGGTCCGGATGGTAAAGATTTTTATTTCTTTGTTTTAAAGAAAGATGCCACACAGCAATTATTTGGTAGCTATTTTGGTCAGAATGGAGGTCTCACCGATCACGTGGATGGAGGTACCAGCCGTTTTGATCGCAATGGTGTGATTTACCAGGCTGTTTGTGCCAATTGTAATGGAGGTGCACTTTTTTATACAACACCTGGTGCAGCGGGCCCTTCAAACGGTGCGGCAAGTATAGGTGGATGTAACCTTGGAATGATCAAACTTTCACTTGATCTCGCCGGAGTAGGCGCCGATGTGCAATCAGCCATTGGTGGTGTGCCACGGGATACGGCCGGTTGCGTACCACTGGATGTTGTGTTTACGGATGTAGTACGCAATGCAAAAGAATACATCTGGAACTTTGGTGACGGTACAGGTGACTTTGGTCCCTATCGTGCAGATACAGGGTATACAAGAACGCATACATTTACAGCAGTAGGAGATTACCGGGTGCGACTGATAGCAATAGACCCTTCCAGTTGTAACGTGCAGGATACCTCGTACATTAATATCAGAGTAGGTGACCTGGAAGCCAACCTGGCAGGTACAGTGACAAAATTCGGGGATTGCCGGCAGTTCAACTACCGTTTTGAAAACCTGTCTACTACCAAGCCCAGCAGACCGTTTACCGATACTTCCTTTATCTGGCGTTTTGGAGACGGCAGTCCTGCAGTGGTAGCAGGCCTGAACCCATTAACCCATACCTACCCTGCACCTGGTACTTATAATGTATCGCTTGTATTGAATGATTCTGCGTATTGTAATAACCCTGATTCTATACAGATCGTAGTGAGAGTAGCGGCAGATGTAGACGCATTGTTTGATACGCCGGCACTTGGTTGTGCACCGTATACAGCTGTGTTTAATAATACGTCTGTGGGAGGACAAACATTTGAATGGAATTTCGGTGATGGCAATACCTCTACAGATATCAACCCGACCAATCTGTATGTAAACCCGGGCACATATAATGTTGTACTGGTTGCTACGGACCCCAATACCTGTAATGTTACCGATACGGCAAGATTTACCATCGTGGTATATGATAAGCCTGTTTCAGATTTTAGCTATACACCTGTGGCCCCGGTAGAGAATACGCCCAATGTCTTTACCAATCTTGCATCGGCAAACGCCAACAGGTTTAAATGGCTATTTGGAGATGGAGACTCATTGGTGACTACATCAAGGGCGCCTGTGCAGCATCAGTATAACGCTACGGGCACATTCAATGCCTGCCTAATTGCATTTAATCCTGCAGGCTGTTCGGATACACTTTGCCGCCCGGTAACGACCATTGTCATACCAGCGCTGGATGTACCCAATGCGTTTACACCCAACAGTAATGACGTCAATAGCAAAGTGCTGGTTCGTGGCTTTGGTATTGCTAAAATGCGTTTTATCATTTATAATCGCTGGGGACAAAAAGTTTTTGAAACGAATAGCCGCTTTCAGGGTTGGGATGGAAGGATAAAAGGTGTTGTACAGCCAATGGATGTGTATGCCTATACTCTGGAAGTTGAGTTTTTTGACGGGACGAAAACAACCAAAAAAGGCGATATAACGTTAATAAGATAAGGATGGTGGATTAACCAAGGGAGGGAGAATATGATGAATAAACAAAAAATTAAACGATTACTTGCAAGTCATACGTTGTACCTGGTACTTGGTATGATCTGTTTTATGCCGTCTTCTTATTCCCAGGATCTGCATTTCTCACAGTTTATGAATTCCCCGTTGATGACTAATCCGGCTAATACAGGATTTATTCCTGATGGTGATTACAGGCTCGGCATTAACTACCGCAATCAATGGTCTTCGATCATGTCTGTTCCTTATAAGACCATGAGCGCTTATGGAGATGTACAGATAATGCAGAATGAAAATAATACCGGATGGATGGGCGTGGGAGGTGTGATCTTAAGAGATGTGGCAGGTAGTGGCAACCTTACTTCTACCAAGGTATATGGCTCCGTAGCTTATCACCAGATGCTGAACCTGGGTAGCCTGTTGAGTCTTGGATTCAATGTTGGCTGGGCCAATAAACAGATCAATGTCAGTAACCTTAAGTTTCCTGACCAGTTTGACGGTCATTTTTTTGATAATAAATTACCGACAAGTGTAGTGCTCGATTATAACAATATCAACTACCTGGATATACAGGCGGGACTGAACTATGCTTATTTTCCGGACGAAAACACTTATTTCAATATGGGGTTCTCTACTTTTCATATCAATCGTCCCCGCGAATCATTCTTTAATGCAGCTCCTGGTATCGATAACCGGATACCGCTTCGGCATACTGCATTTATCAATGGTAGTTTTAAGTTGAATGATCAGTGGATCGTTAACCCGAATGCTTATGCATCGATTCAGGCAAAGTCCTCCGAAATTGTGCTGGGTATGAATGCGCATTATAATCTTTCCGGTGATGGAGAGAATGTATTGATAGGCGGCTTGTACTATCGGAATAAAGATGCGGTAATACCCATGATCGGGTTAGGGGTCAAAGACTATATATTCACCTTTACATATGATGCAACGATCTCTACGCTGAGCAGCTACAATAATACACGTGGTGCCTTCGAATTTTCACTCACCAAACAAGGCGTTTTTGATAAATACGCAGGTAACAGGAGGGAGTCGATGTGCCCTACTTTTAAGAACTAGCTGGATTATAAGTTCGGAGGTCGATAGTTCAGGGTTTAATAATTCGCAGCGGCAAAAGTCAACTAGTTTCCTGATTTAATAGAGGGCCATTTTCACGCAGTGAAAATTCTCCTTAGCTTCTTCTTTCGCTTAAAAAAGAATATACAAATAGCGAAACACTGCCTTTGCTCATTTTCTCTGTTAGTTACCATAGAATTGAACTTCATCAAATAAAAGTGTAGAATTCTTCCCGTAAGCTTAAAATACTGGCAAGAGCTTTCACGCAGAGCTAAGGAGTAAATGAGCTAAGCAAGCTACATTATATTTATACAATTATTATTTATTGTACATGTGAGCTAAGGAGCG
>CAZGSG010000025.1:0-30834 GCA_964528095.1 uncultured Terrimonas sp. | reverse complement strand
CTGCAGTTCGAAAATTCTCTTCCATTCCCCTGTATGAAGGCTGCAGTTTGGCGGCAACCTGTAACAACTTTTCTTTCTGTTAATCAATAATAAGATATTTCGGTTTTGAGACGCGCAAGACAGGAACAAACTGTCTAAGAACAGGATTTTTTTTTGAATCGTATTTAAACGCGTAACTACTGGCATCACCCATCCTGCCAGGGCTCGACAAATCCCAAACCGTCACCATTTCTTCTTCATCAACAAGGTAAATGGCTACACCTGTAAACCCTTCAATGTTCAGTTTTGTTAGTTGAGCGAATAATTCTTCATTAACCTTTGCCAGGTCATTGGTTTGATACATGGCCATTGATTGCGCTCTTACTCTTTCTACAGCCGTTTCTATTTCCAATTCCCTGTTTTTCATTTCCAGTTCAACTGTTCGCCGTTTTATTGCCTCCCGCAATTCTATATTTTCTTTTGTTATTTTTTCCAGGCCGATCGTCTGGCCATCATCTGTTTTTGCATCCGGAAAGGAGAAATGCTGCTGCGCCAGTTTCCACGCGCCAGCTTTTTCCTGCATCAGGGTTGATACCCTTGTTTTTCCGTAGAATGTCCAATTATTTTCAATTCGTACATACGCGTCAAATTGTTCGGTAATCAAAACAAGACTGTCTACTGGTTCAATCCTTATTTTGCTGTTTCTTCTTTCAATATTTCCTGCCAATTGCTCCCCTGTCTTTTTTAAAAAACCTGCCGCTTCTTTTTTATTAAAGAAAACTTCCACTTCCGTAGTTCCGATCAGCCTGTAATCATCATCCAGCACCTGTGTATATATTTTCATATCCACACTGAACAAGCTGCCCCAAAAGGCTTCATAAACATCTTTTATTTCCGCTTCCAGTTGTTTGGTCAGTTTCATTTCTATCAATTAACAGGTAAAACAATGATAAAGGTTGTTCCAGCTCCTTGTCCGACCGGGTCATCCGGGCGGGCTTCCTTCGTTTCCACTTTCAATTCACCTCCATATCCTTTGGTCACAATATCATAGCTCAGGCTCAAACCCAACCCGGTCCCCTGCCCGGTGGGTTTGGTGGTGAAGAATGGTTGAAATATTTTGCCGATGATGTTTTCCGGAATGCCTTTTCCGTTATCAGTTACTTTTATTTCTATTTCATTATCCATCCTTTTTGTTGTTATCGAAATAGCTGGCTGGTAAGTATCTGCTGTGGTCAGCCGTCCATCCTCCATCGACTGTCTTTCTTTTACAGCGTAGAACGCGTTGTTATATAAATTCAGCAACACCCTTCCAATATCCTGCGGGATGATATCGACTTTACCGATGGTCTTATCAAAATCAGTTTTTACCATCGCGTTGAAGGAATTGTTTTTTGCCCGGATACCATGATAGGCGAGTTGAAAATATTCATCGGCCAGCGCATTGATGTCCGTTGGTTCTTTTCCTCCGCTACTACTTCGGCTATGCTGCAACATTCCTTTTACAATAGTGTCGGCCCGTTTACCATGGTGTGCTATCTTTTCGAGATTCCCTATTACATCATCCGCTATATCTTTTGCTTCCGTTGCATCTCCGTTATCGAGCGCGGTCTTCATTTCGGGAAGCAACTCCTTACTGACTTCAGAAAAATTGTTAACGAAATTCAATGGGTTTTGAATTTCATGCGCGATGCCGGCCGTTAGTTCACCAAGGCTGGCCATTTTTTCAGATTGTATCAATTGTGCCTGGGCTGCTTTTAACTCATCCAATGATTGGGTAAGCGCCGCATTCGCTTCTTCGATGGATTTTCTTTTTTGTTCCAGTTCCTCGATGGTTTCTTCGAGTAGTATGGCCGTGGTACGTTTTACTTTCTCCGTTCTGTCGAGTTTGAACGCGGCTATCTCCAGCTCTTTATCAGCGTTCTTCAGGAGTTTTGAAATAATAAGCTTCTGTTCAGCCGTTATAGCTTCATCCTGTTGAATAATAGCGGCGATATTTTGCAGATGTTGGTTCATTATCTTTCCTTTAATGCCACGCAACAGGTAGTCAGGTTATGCATCTCCAGATTTCCCCCGTTGGCCCTTGCCAGTTCCGCATTGGAAAAAATGCCGACCATGGGTACATTCCAGATATTTTTTAATCCTTCTATTTCCCGTTGTATCATCGGTCCAAGTACAACCTGTCTGCCGGCACAACTAAAAACGATCACCGCTTCCGCGTCCGGCATTTCGGTGGCTTGCAATTCTTCACAATTGGCGATCACTCTTTCAACCACATCAAAATCGGGTGGCAATGAAAACCTCACTTTGCTGCCCTGCGGCACCGTTCCGCTGCAATAAAAAGAACGGTCGCTCCAATCGATCAGCAAACCTGGTCGCATCACAGGGTCTCCTTTTTCTCTTTGCATCTGCAATGGAAAAGTTGAAGCGATCTCCAGCATCAGGTTTTTATTATCAGGCGACACATTTTCGATACCGCCATACTTTGCAGTAAGGTCCAGCACAGGAATATCATCTACTGTATATACATGATTGCCCTCACTTTTTGTAACCGTTCTTATCGTGCCCACCGCATTCCATCCGCAGGTGGCCCTGCCTTTTATTTTTATTTTTTCTTCATCCACTGCCAATACCACCATACCCCGCTCACTCTCTCCTGAATTGGTAAAAACAACCTGTTTTGAAAATGTATAATCATCACCCGCTGCCCCTCCATATACATTTACCTGTCTGCCCACGATATCTTCAAAACCCAGCAACAGCGCTTCCGCGTCTGTTTCGGTATGACTGCAGGAAATAAGAAAAGCCGGATGCGCAAAGCGTTCCAATGCCCTGGTGGCCATCATAGCGGCTTTCTCCCGGTAGTTTTTTTCCGGGTATTCGTCAAACTGGATAGCAAAATATTCTCTCTTTATATCCAGCAACAGGATGGCCACAGATCCACTTTTTGTTTCCTCGTTAATAAATTCTCCATTGGTGGTGGCACCAAAAACCGCTATGCCTGCCTCGTCCAATATGCGGGTAATAGATTTATAGTCCTGCTTAATGGAAAGAAAAACGATGGCTAAGGTTGGTTTAAAACCATCTTCCATGCTTTCCTGCAAAGCGGATTGAATTTCTTCTATTGAGATTCCCGCGATTGATTTTGCTTTCATATCATTTTTTTTAATTGCCTGATAGCTGTTTTTCTTTTAATACCACCCAGCAACAGGTAGTGGAATGAAATTCATGTTTACCATTAATGGCTTTACCAAATTCACCATAGGTATAAAAGCCGGCCATTGGCGCTTTCCATACATTGTACAACCCTTCGTTTTCTTCTTCTGCCATAGGTCCTAATGCTTTCAGCCTGCCTGCACAGGAGAAGATGAGCAGGGCTTCCGCTTCCGCGTTTGTTTCATTTTTCAGGTCCATCGCTTTTCCCAATACGGTTTCAATGATGTCGAAGTCGGGTGGTGTGGAGAAACGAAACGTTGAACCCTGCAGCACATTAGCTTCACAGATCAATGCTCGCTTTTCTTTATCGTATCCAATAGGATTGCACATCATTGGTTCCCTGTTCTCTCTTTCAACCTGGAATGGATAATGCACACCTACTGAATCAAAAAAAATCACCTGGTCATCAGCGGAAGAAATATCCATTCCTAAAAAACGCAGGTACATTTCAAGCGCGGGCCTATCGTCGATGGTGTAGATCAGGTTGTCTTCACTTTTTGTGATTTTGCGGGAAACACCCATTGGCTTCCAACCGGAGATGGCCATGCCATGCAGTTCTACTTTGTCTTCGTCCAATACCAGGGCAACCATGCCATAATCGGTGGCTTTTTTATTGGTGAAAACATAGGTGCCCGTAAAGCTGATATCATCACCCGCCATACCTCCGTACATGCTCACCTGCGGACCCACTACTTTTTCGATCGTACGGATTAGGGTTTCGCCTTCAAGCAATTTTCCCTCGGCTGTTAACAGTGTACTGCAAAGAATGAGGGCCGGGCTATCAAATTCCTGTACAACATTTTTTGCAAGTGTCGTTGCCGCGTCTTCCAAACTTCTTTCACCAATGTCTTCATATAAAATACTGTATTCATCCTTTTTAAGATCCAGCAACATGATTGCTATTTCGCCTTCGCTTTGATGACCATTGATGAACTCGCCTGAAGATGTGGCACCAAGAATATCTATTCCTTCCTTATCCAGTATTTCGCAGACCGCTTTTCTATCCTGGCTAACAGAGATGAATACAATAGCTATAGCGGGCCTGAACCCATCGGTCATGCTTTGTTGTAAAGCTGCTTGAATGGCTGATACGGATGCTCCGCTGATGGATTTAGCTATCATTGTTTTATTACTTATACGATTATTTGGCGTGTGCTTTTATTTTCAGGATACCTCCGCTGGCTTCTTTAATGCTTTGCACATATACAAACGCATTAGGGTCGATAGCAAGCAGGGCCTCCTGTATCTGTTTGATCTCTAAACGGGTGACGATGGTAACGATGATCTCGCAATCGGTTTTCACCGCAAAACTTCCCGGCAAATAGCCCCGTTGTCCTTTGTATACCGTAATACCTTTGCCAAGATCATTTACCAGCAGGTTCTTTACTTCTTCCTCCTGCGAGGTAATAATATTCATCGCGGTAAATTCTTCTATTCCATCCACCACATAATTAGTAGCACGGGTAGCGGTGAAATAGGTGATGACCGAGTACATGGCTGTTTCGATACCAAACTGTATGGCAGCCACGGCGAAGATGACCGTATTGATCGCCATGATGATCTCGCTATTGGAAAACCCGGTTTTTCTTTTTGTAAACACGGCAATTACTTCAGCGCCGTCGATCACCGCGCCAGCCCTGATCACCACACCTACACCGGTACCAATGAGGATGCCTCCAAAAATGGCGATCAGCAGGCGGTCCTTTGTGATCGGCCCGATATCGATAAAGATCAGACCCAGTGAAAGCAGGATCACGGCAATGGTAGTTTCTACAGCAAAGGTTTTACCAATGCGTTTATAACCGAGGTAAATAAAAGGCAGGTTCAATACCAATACCGCCAGGCTGATATTAAAATGAAAGATCTCGTGTAATAGAATGGAGATACCGGTCACTCCTCCATCCAGGAACCGGTTGGGTATCATAAATCCTTTCATGGCGATCACCGCCAGCCCGGTACCGATCAATATCTGCAGCAGGTTCTTCCCATTCAGGATATGTTCCCATTCAATTCTGTTGTTCGCGTATTTTTTACTCATGTTCAAAAAGTATTTAATTGCTTTAACTGTCAGTTTTGTTCATGTCTACCAGGTTCTTCCTTATACATCATTATTCATCTTTCTCAAGTTGCGCTATCGTCCGTTTTGCCATAGACAATCGTATTTTTTTATTCTTTTCTACCAGTTTATGGGTAGCCCATTTCTCAACCTTATGATGCAGGGGTACCAACAGGGCGGCAATACAAACCAAAGCCAGCAACATCAGCACGGGCGAATGATGTGTAATGCGCTCTAAAAATGGATGCAGTAATAAATTGAGAAACTCAAATACGATCAACAGCGCGATCACACCAAAGAACTCGATCCATTTTGCATTGGTGATAAAACTCCTGCTGAGTAATAAATAAAGCGACAGCAACACCACGATACTCAATGCTATTAAAGCATACTGGATATTTTGTTGTCGCTCTTCCCGCGCCTTTATCTTTTCAGCAGCCAGTTCCTGCTGCCGCAGGTCCTCATCAAAAGTCATTAATAATATCTGCTGGTTGGCCTTACTATTGCTCAATGAATCGTTGGCAGATTTAAAGACATTCAGGTATTTTAATGTACTGTCGCAATTGGTTTTTCCATAGATATCAGCCAGCAACTGAGCAGATCTGCTGCTCAGGTAATAAAAAGAAGTGTTATTTACTATTGCAATCGCTTTGCGGGCATAGAACTCCGCGGAATCGGTTTGTTGTACACGTTGATAATGCCCTGCAAGTCCCGTATATATCATGTTCAGATACCTGGTATTGGCGATGCCAGTACATGCCTGGATGCCCATATTATAATACGTAACTGCCAGCGGGCCATTGCCCATTTTACTATGTATGCCTCCTAAATTTAAAAAAGCCAACTGCTCTACATTCCTGTCTTTTCTTTTTAAATTTTTTTCATACGCTCTTTGCACATACATCAGGGCCGAATCCAATTTGTTGGCAGCAAGGTATACACTACCGAGATTGGCCAGTGGCCACACACATACCTCTTCGCTTTTTCCTTTTTCCGCATCAGCGGATGAAGACTGGTATAACTGGATCGCTTTATGGTATTCTCCCCTGTCTTTATAAATATTAGCTACCTGGTTTTTGGCGATAGCCAGCAGGGAAAAATTACCGCTGTTTTCTGCCAGTGCAATTGCCTTATGATGATACTCCAATGCGCTAATATTATTTCCCAGCAGGCGATACCCCTGGCCTAAACAAGAATAGGCAGAAGAGGTTTCGATTATGTTTTTATCCGCCTGTGATTGTTTGAGTAGTTTGAGACCGAGATCAATAGCGTAAGCCGGTTCATTGTTGATCTCGGGTGTGTAAAAGTCAACGATCAGCTGCATTTTTTTATCGTCCTCTTTTTCCCGGGCGATTTTTTGTATCATGGAATCCACGTTCCGCTTTTGCGCGTACAGGCTGGCACATACAGGCAGTAACAAAAAAAGAGTGATATACTTTATCATGAATCCGTTAGTTTAGTTTGTTCTCCAGTTTTTCAATGGTCTTCCTGGCGCTTGCCAGTCGTATCCGCTTGTTTTTCTGCACAAGTTTATGCGTGGCCCATTTCTCCACCCTGTGATGCAGGGGTACCAGCAATGCCGCTATGCAGACCAATCCCATTAACATCAGCACAGGAGAATGATGGGTGACCCTTTCTAAAAAAGGATGCAGTAATAAGTTGAGAAACTCGAAGACGATCAGCAGGGCGATAATTCCAATGAATTCGATCAATCTGCTATTGGTAATAAAACTCCGGCTGAGCAATAAATAAAGCGCCAGCAGTACAATTATACCCAGGGCGATCAACGCATACTGGATATTCTGTTTGCGTTGCTGCGTTTCTTCTGCTCTTTTTGCCGCCTCTTCTATTACTCTTATCTGTCAATTAAATGCCAATGCCTGCAGTTTATTGATATTGTTGTCATCAAAAATTCTGGCATTGATACCCGCTTCTATTCTTGAATAATAATAAGCGCTATCCCTGTTGCCCAGGCTATCAAGCACCTGTCGCATAAATCCTGCGCCTGCAAGTTTAAAATCATTGTTATCCTGCTGATGGCCGATCGCCAGTAATTGTGAAGCCTGTTCCTTCGCTTCTGCCAGCCGGTGATTGTTAAGCAAAAAGGGAATATAGGCCCTGTTGAATCTTAATATGGCCGTAATGCTTTTAACAGAATCTGAAAGCGCGATTGTTTTTTTATAAAACAGATCGGCCATCTCTTTATCGCCTTCCAGTTCATAAGCGGCACCACTTAAGTACAAAGCGCCATGTTCAAAAAGCTGGCTTTTGGCCCGGCGACTGGTGGCTGTTAATGCCTGCGCATAACTTAACGCGGAGTCGGGCTGATGGTTGATCACAAAATGATTGGCCATGCCCCGTTGATACTGGGCCAGCATAAAATCATATAGCGGATGTGTTTTGTCTGGCAGGTTCTCCCCTCCTTTACGAATGTATTTAACCGATTCTTCATTGTTCTGGAGATTGGAGTAGATCAACGCGATATCAAAATAAAGGGAGCTAAGTCTTCTTTTATCCCCGGCTTTTTCCGCTAAAGGAATGGCTTTGAAATAATAATCGAGCGCATTGGTATTATCTCCTTTTAACCGGGAAATATATTGTCCTATCAGGTTATAACTGATCGCCAGCAGCGAATCATCCCGAAGCTGTTGTGCTATCTGTAGTAATTGGATACAGGAGGCAGAGTCAATATCACCGGAATACAATCCTAAATTCTGTGATATGGCATTAAGAATATTGAAGCGATCGATAGGTTTACCTGCACTGGATAGCGCCGTTTTTAAACTGTCAATTGTTTTGTTTTGTGCAAAGACTGTTTGCAGGCACACAAAAAAACAAAACAGGATGATGTTCTTTTTCATACTGACTGGTTTAGCTATCCTTCATGTCTTTATTTTTTTTCTTGCTGGAGTTATTCCAGGTGATATTCTTTTTCCAGGTAAGCGATCAATTCAGCGCCGGCAATTTTTAACGCTTCATCCGAACCGAGTATTCCTTTTTTGGTACCACCCATATACACGGCGAAAACGGCCAACTCCTGTAGTACTTCCCGGTCCGTTGTACGCAGGGGCGGGTTATCGATGCTACGCTGTATATCATCATGGGCTGTTTCCATACGCAAGAAAACCGCAGGATCAAATATTCTGGCCGCTACTTTTTTATATTCAGTGAATTCGGTTTCGTTGATTGATTCCAGCAAACGGATCAGCGGAAATTTTTCATAGTAGGTCATGATCCTGTTAGAGGCTTCGAGTTTGCGGATCAACCTGAAATTGCCGGAGTTTTTCAGTTGTTCAAACGTCCTGTTGTTGGTAGACAATGGCTTCAGCCTGGGTGCCAGCCTTACCAGGAAATACAACTGCCCGGTACTGGCAGGGATCTGTGCAGGTGTATTTAATATCGTAATCAATGTATCCATCATAAAAATACCTGCTTTTACGGATGCTATATGTTGGTTCAATACCTGCTGATCGCTTTTAAGATCAGCTATCAGTGATTCGATATATTGTTTTTCACGTTGGTGTTCGATCACGTGTTCCAGTTTATACTCCGCCAAAAAACCACAGAACACCGCGAGGAACAACATTAAGAATTCCCAGAAATAAGATTTCCAGTTTTTCTTTCCATGACCCGCGTGTGTATGATGATGTACTTCCATTTCGGTTTCGGTTCCTGTGTTTTTTATGTCAATAGTTTCGGGTTCAGCCGGAGACGGAATTTTGTTTTGTTCCATCACCGGTAAATCCGCTTCGTTTGCGGTATTGATTGCGGCGTCTTCATTATTGGCTTGTTGATCGTCGGCTTCCGGTATTTTGTTTTCTTCCATGGTGGTGTTCACTTAGAGAGATTGGTTGCAGGTGTTGGTTCATTTCTTTTGATCATTTTTGTTATCCCGTAAATCAGCGTAAACACCGCCATAAAAATGGCCATGCCTGTCAGTTCCTTTTTGGGTAAATTAGAAAGCAACCATATTATGCCGGCTGTTGCCAACAGCGGTACTGTAATTCCACCGGGTATGCGGAAGGTTTTTTCGGATCTTTCTTTTTCCCTTCTTCTGAGTTGAACACTTGACAATACCACTCCCAGATAAATGAGCAGCACTGCCGCGCTTGCAATAGTGGCCAGTTGTTTGAAGCCGCCGGAGATCGCCAATAAAAATCCAAGGGACGCGTACACGGCGATAGCAATGTAGGGTGTGTTAAATACAGGGTGGATCTTTGCAAGCGGCTTTGGCATCAGTCCGTCTCTTGCGCCGGCAAACAATAATCTCGGGATGGACAGTATTTCACCGGCCAGCGAGCCCAGCATAGCAAGGGCCGAGACGAGGATAATGATAACAGCGCCTGATTTGCCGAGCGCGATGCCTGCCACATCGGCCAGCGGCGCATCTTTATGTGAAGACATGCCCGCGCCCAATACACCTTGTGTTACCAACTGGATGGAGAGATATAATACCAGTACAATGGCTATACCCAAAAAAATACCAAGCGGTACTGTTCGTTTAGCATTTTTGATCTCCCCGCCATTACACAAAGGAGTTTCAAGACCAAGAAAACAGAAAAAAAGCAATAAAGAAGCCGCGCCCATATTGGTAAATGTTGGCGCGATCTCCCATCGCAGGTTAGCAGGTTCTACCAACCAGGCAGCAGCAATGATCAGCACGATCAACGGGATCAATTTTCCCAATGCGGCAAACTCGATGAATCGTATCCCGTTCTTAACGCTGCGTATATTGAGCAGGGCCAGGCATCCGAAAACGATCAGCATGAATAACATCCGTACAAAATCGATACTCAGTACCGGAAAAAAATATTTGAGCGTATCGGCCAGCGCATTGGCAACGGCCGCGTCTGATACAACCGAGCCGCCTAACCAAAAGATATTATTGGCCATAAAACCGGCATATGGTCCAAAAGCTTTTTCGATATACGTGTAAGGACCACCGCTGATATTGGTTTTACTACCGAGTTCTGCAAAACAAAGCCCGATCAGGAAGATCAATAAGCTACAAACAAAATAAGCAAGGATCGCTGTAGCTCCCAGGTCTGCCGCAAGTATGGCCGGGATCACAAAAATGCCCGAGCCTGCCGTTATATTTACGATGGCCAATGCCAGCGATCGGGTGCCGATCTCTCTTTTCAAATGTTCTGTTGATGGTGTCGTGCTCATATGTCTTTTTATGTGGAGGTTCGTGATGCGACGCTATCAGGACTATCCGCTTAGAAAAGCCGAAGACTCACCGGCAACTGAGTCCATTTTTGCATTTTTAATTTTGCATTTTGAATTGCCCTAAAGTTCCACCACCACTCAAACTTTCGTGAGTATGCATCCGCCATTTAGCAGCAGATTTCAACCTATTACCAGGACAAATTGCGCAGCATCCGGATTAATTCGTCATTTTTAAAGCAGGCGAAGCCAGTTTCTTCTTAGTGAATGAAATAAGAGTTTCCATAAGTTTTATCTTTAGAACGATGTACAGCCACCCATACACATTAAAAGCGCTGTTTATACTGACCGCTATATGGTTAGGCATGTCTGTGACTGCACAAAAGTCTCCGGATTACGAAACCATTTCTACCGCCCAGGGTTTGTCGCAGGGCATGGTATTCGATATTTTACAGGACCGGGAAGGCTTTATCTGGGTAGCTACTAAAAACGGGTTGAACCGGTATGATGGCTACAGCTTTAAGATTTTTTCTAATGATCCCTACAATCCGAATAGTTTAAGCAGCAATACGATCACGAAACTTTTTGAAGATTCACAGGGAAGGATCTGGGCAGGAACCGAGAGCACCGGCTTAAACGTGTACGATAAAAAGAGCGGGAAATTTTTCCGCATCGCCCATAAGACCTCCGATCTTGCCAGCCTTTCCGGCAATAATATCCGGCTGATGGAAGAACTCCCGGATGGGCGCATGCTGGTAGCGGTGGATGGAGGCGGCATAAGTATCATTGGGCTGCCTGCTGACTTTTTAACCACAGCTATCATTCCACCTATCACCAGGCTGGCTTTGCCGAATCCTGTACAGGTGTATGGTATGGGAAAAGACAGCAGTGGGCGGGTATGGGTCGGCGGACTGGATGGATCGGTATACCAGTTTGATCCGGCAAAAAACAGTTTTAGCAAACTGGCTAACGGGCAGCTTCTAAATAACGGTTATTTTACCCAGGGTGGAAGCATCATGATCAGCGCCAGTTTTTTTCTTTCAGATGGGAAAGCCATTTACCCACTCTTCGATACCAAAAAAAACCCTCCGGGTAATATCCTCTTTCGACCCAAAGACAAACTGGACGAACGATTTTACCGCGATGTATTTTTTTATGAAGTAAGCAAACGGGAACCTGGTAAGCCCCTGAAATGGGATGTGCAATTGCCGCTAATAAAAATCAACAACCCATTTATCACTGACCGTTCAGGCATTGTATGGTCTGGCTCCGTCGGATACGGTCTGCGGAAATACAATGTCGCGAGCAGTAAGTTCAAAACACTGATACCAGGTAATAGTGTGCGATGGATCGTTCCGGTTACGCCCGATGATTTATATGTGGGCAATTATGGCCTTGACTGGTTCAGGCTGAGAGGCGATTCAGTAGAAGCCAGGGTGTTCAGGAATACGCCGTTTGTAACACTTGTAAATAATTTTATCACCACCAAAACAGGTGATTACTGGTTACAAATCGTGCACAACTGCTATTACAGGTATAAGCCTTCTTCCGGTCAGTTGACGGCATATCCTGAAATTCCCGGTTTCCTCTCAAGCGATAAACAGCCGATGCTGGAAGACAGCAAAGGCCGGATCTTGTTTCCCGGAAACAGCGGCATGTTTACACTTTTGCAACAGGCAACCGGGAATATCGACCGTTTTAGTATTAACACCGAACCCGCGAGACCCGTTCTTCCCAAAGCTATCATCACGTCCCTGTATGAAGATAATCAAGTGGTATTCTGGATCGGCACACAGGATGGCTTTGCAAAAGTCATTCTCACTGATAAAATAAACGCGCCCAAGGTAAAATGGTACTATAATAGCAACTCTACCCGTAATTCGCTTAATTATAATCATGTTTCCTCGTTTATGGATGACCCTGCCGCTCCCGATAAATATTTGTGGATCGGCACAAAGGGTGGCGGGCTGAACCGGCTTGATAAAACAACGGGAGACTTTATTCATTTAACCATAAAAAATGGCCTGCCTGATGATGTTGTATATGGCACTCTTCCGGATGATGCTGGAAATATCTGGGGCAGTACGAATAATGGCATTTTCTGTTTGCTTGCCAATAAAAATAACGATAGCACTGCCTGGACCTTCAGGAATTTCAACAAAGCATATGGTTTGCAGGATGACGAATTCAACACCGGTGCTTATAAAAAATTATCAAATGGCAACCTCGCGTTTGGCGGTCTAAATGGACTGAATATCTTCGATCCGAAAGAAATCCTCAGCTCCCGGATTACGCCAAATGTTTTTATCACTAATATCCTGATCAACAATTTGCCCGTGACCCCTGGTGATAAAACAGGTGTTTTACAAAACAATATCGAGGAGACCCAGCATATTACCCTTAGTTATTTACAGGATATCCTTACACTTGAATTCTCCTCGCTCGATTTTACAGCACCTCTTCAAAATAAATACCGCTACCAGTTGGTGGGGATAGATGATAGCTGGGTAGAAAGTGGCAACCGGCGTTCTGCTACTTACCTGCACCTGCCGGCAGGTAAATATGTTTTAAAAGTACAGGGGAGTAATAGCCAGGGGATCTGGAGTGATAAGATCGATGAACTACGGATCACGGTATTACCACCGTGGTGGCGTAGCTGGTGGGCCTATGCGTTTTACCTGTTGTTATTAATACTGGCAATAAGAGCTTATTTCAAATTTTCGGTGAACAGGGCCAAACTAAAAGCGCAGTTGAATTTCGAACAACTGGAAGCAAAAAGAGTAAAGGAGCTGGACACTATGAAAACACAGCTCTATACAAATATCACCCACGAATTTCGTACACCGCTTACGGTGATAATGGGTATGGCGCAACAGGTGATCAACAAACCCGGGGAACATTTTCAAAACGGGATGGACATGATCATTCGCAATGGCCAGAGCCTGCTCAACCTGGTCAATGAAATGCTGGACCTTTCCAAACTGGAAACGGGAAAGATGTCTTTACAAATGATCCATGGCGATGTGATCAATTTCCTTCGGTATATCGTAGAATCCTTTTATTCACTCGCAGAAAGCCAGCAAAAACAATTGCATTTCCTGACAGACCTGGATACACTATATGTGGCATACGACCCCGAAAAGATCAGACAGATCGTTGCCAACCTGTTATCGAACGCATTGAAGTTTACACCAGAGAAAGGTAATATTTATATCTCTGTCAATAAAAACGAGATCCCGCATGATGAGCCGAACCTAACACTGATCATCAAAGTAAAAGATACGGGGATCGGTATTCCCGAGGACCAGTTACAACATATCTTCGACCGGTTTTATCAATTAGACACCAGTCATACCCGGAAAGCGGAAGGCACTGGCATTGGCCTGGCGCTTACCAAAGAACTGGTGAAACTGATGGAAGGCGAGATCATAGTAAAGAGTCCGCCCGCGGGCGCCAACAAGGGAAGTGAATTTACCGTGATATTACCCCTGATAAAAGTACCCGCCAGGGATGAACAGACAGCTTACCCGGTTGTAAAGGAATCATACCAGGCAATACTCAAACCAACTGCAACCATTCCTGTTGCGACAACTGAAGAAAACCAGGACAATGAAAACCCCATGATCCTGTTGGTGGAAGACAATGCGGATGTGGTAGCTTATACAGCTTCCTGTCTACCGGATTATCGTCTTTCAGTAGGACAGGACGGGCGAGAAGGTTTTGAAATAGCGAAAGACCTGGTTCCCGACCTGATCATTACCGATATCATGATGCCATTTGTAGATGGATATGAATTGTGCCGGCGTCTGCGCAATGATGAACATACCAGTCATATCCCTATCATCATGCTTACGGCCAAAGCGGATTTGGAAAGTAAGATGGAAGGATTAGAACAGGGCGCTGATGCCTACCTCGAAAAACCATTTCACCGCGAAGAATTATTGATCCGGATAAAAAAACTATTGGAGCTCCGGAAAAACCTGCAACAGCATTACCTGAAAAAAGCCGGTCTCAATAATCATACAATAGCAACTGAACTACCTGCGGTATCACCAGTCATCAATAATAAAATAGAAGACGAGTTTGTAAAAAAAGTAAGAGAAGCCGTAGAAAAGAACCTAAGCGAAACCAGCTTTACGGTGGAACAATTGTGCAAGCTTGTATTCATGAGCCATTCACAGCTGCATCGTAAACTGGATGCATTGACCGGCTATTCCCCCAATAAATTCATCCGGATGATCCGGTTAAACAAAGCCAAAGAGTTACTAAAGAATCCCGCCAATAGCATTGCATCCGCAGCGCTCGACTGCGGTTACAATGATCCGGGATATTTTGCGCGGGTGTTTAAACAGGAGTTTGGGGTACCACCACAGGAATGGAGGGCAATTCAAAATTAACAAGTCAAAAATCAAAAAATGAACAGTTTGTAATTAGGAGGTTGTTTTTGATTTTTTAATTTTGAATCTCAGGATTTACGCATTTACCGGGCTTTCTTGCTTCAAAGCGTTCCACTTCTTAAGCAACTTATCCTTCTCCTTCCCTGTATCAAATGTAAACAGAGAAATAAAAATATAAAGGAAAGTGAAGGCACAAACACCAAAAATAAAATCATGAAAAAATGAATTGACACGAGGAAATTTGTCAATAAAAATTATTACTGATAAGACTGCCACCAGAAGATAAACAATTGCCATGGATTTGTTGTATCCAACCCGCCAAATCCCTTTTGAGAAAGATACTCTGCTTACCGTATTTTCCCATAAACTATTGTGATATACAGCAAGGAACGCCGCGGCCCGAAGGTGGAACAGTTCAAATAACCGGGTGATATGCATTGTCATTGATAAGATCAGTAGTGGTAGGGCCGACGTAATTTGCCAGGAGAGAAAATTACCAGCAGTAATATCCTTGCCGATCATATAGCCAACATACGCAGTAACTATAGTGAGAGATATCTGGGAAAACGCAATCCTTCGATCCTGCCATTTCATAATTTCATCCCGGATAGATATGTACTCATTGTCCATATCCAAATTTAAGATCTGGAACTCATTTCAAAAGTATTTTTTTATTAAATCATAATACAGGTAATTAGACACGACCTGCTATGATTCGTTTACTTTATTTCCGAAACACAAGTTTGTAAATCAATTATTCACAGCAAAAATGTATTTTGAGATAGCTTCCAGTGACAAACGCCAACCAGCCTAAAGTGGTTTACACTCGGAACCACGGAGGAATTGCCGTATTGATCCAAAGCGATTTTTTCAACGCGAAACCACGGAGAATTTAAAACAGATGGGGGATTTCCCCTTGCTCCGTGCCTCCTTATGCTGAGCTTGAATTTTAAACGAGTTCCGGGAATACAAACCTGCATAAATAAAAAGAATGATCACCTGTGATTCCGTGTTAAAACAAATTTTAGCGAAACCGCCAACCGGAATAGACATAACTAGCTCGACAAAAAAGAAGATAAAGATTGATCGCCTTCCGCGTTACTATTTTGCCATACGCTGGCAGCTCCGATCAGGGCAGCCTGTTCCCCAAGTATGGATTCCGCTATAACTACTTTATGCTTATGTAAGCGATGCCTGAGTGGAGCTGAAAAAAAACGGGAGGCCCTGGAAATATTTCCACCTAACACAATCAGTTCCGTCGAATACTGATTGACAAACGGTTCAAGAAAATCGCCAAGCTCATTGCCAAATTGATTAAATGCATGCAGCGCGTTTATGTCATCATATTCAGCCAGGGTTGCTAATGCTTTCACATTTTCAACAACCAGGTTGCTGATCATTGTATAATTTTTCATTAGTCCTGTTCCCGACAGGTAGTCTTCCGCTATTCCGTCTTTAAAGGACGCATTCCATAAATTAGCGTTAGCCACTTTTCCGTCACCTGCTATCGCGGAACCAAACCCCGTTCCCAGTGTTAATCCAATAACCTTATTAACGTCTTTCGCAATACCACAAAATAACTCTCCTTGTAAAAAACAGGCCGCATCATTATTAAATAATATCGTTTCCTCCATTACCTTCATTTTAAACGCGAGCAATTGGCGTACGTTTAACCCATATAGTGAATCATATTTACCCTGGCCTTTCATGAGAGCGATGCCTTCCGCATAGTTGAATGGCCCTGGCATCGCAATACCAATATAACCGGGTAAAATGCCGGCCGCGGCAAAGCACCCGTTAATTACGTTGGCCCAACTGCTGATAATTTCGTCAGAACTACCTTTTGAATTTACACGTTCCCTGCAATAAGAACCCGGTATGATACTCCTGTTTTGCATATCTATCAATGCGGCTGTAATATGTGTTCCTCCTATATCCACTCCCGCCACCAGTGATTTCATACTCGTCTTATTTATTAGTTGATATCGAGAAAGGATTCATGAATGAGTAGATAATAGTTATTAAAGTTCCGTGCCGCGATTAATAATTAGGATTCTGTTTGAAATTTTCTTTGTTGGTCGACAGGTCCAACTCTGATTGCGGGATTGGAAACAGGTAATGTTTCCCAGCATTAAAATTCGTGCTGGTATTTACAATCGTTGTAAAGCTGGCAGATCTTGTTTTCTCAAGAAAGAATTCAAATTTTCCCGTTCTTGCCAAATCGAACCAACGTTGAAATTCAAAACATAATTCCCTTGCTCTTTCCATCAGGATCTCATCGATAGTAATATCCGCGGCTGTATAATTTTTAAACGTTGGCGTACTGGCTTCTGTTACCGGCGCCCCTGCCGGAGTAAGGCCCCTGGCGCGTTGCCGTACAAGGTTTATCGCTGTTAATCCCTCCGCGGAAATAGTTCCATTCTTTTTATAATCGGCTTCAGCAAACATCAGCAGCACATCCGCATACCGTAAGACTATTACATTATTCGGGCAATTTGAATATAAGTAGACCGAAGCTTCCCGCCAGCTATTGCCCCACCTGTATTTGGTAATACCACATCTGCCTAACACGGTTGTATTATAGTTATCCGGGTTAAAAGTCGTTCCCCATATATATGTAAGTGAAGCAGGAACATTTCCTGTTACATTTACGAGTGAGTCAGTCAGGTTCCACACTCTTCTTTTATCATAGTCCACAGCGGTAATTGAAGCCTTGTAATATTTATAAAACTTAGGCACGTATACCAGGTTACACAACCCGATCAGTGAATTGGTGTAATAAGCGGGATTGCCGTTGATGGTGCCGGCAGCGATCATGCCATATTCCTTTGTCCATTGGGTGCCATATGGTATGACAGGACTGAATTGTAGTTCGAAGATCGATTCCGCATTCACATTTTTATTTTCAATCTTAAATACATCGCCATATACCGGCAACAGGCCTGCCCCGCTGTTATCCTTTACATCTTTTAATACCGTCCAGGCGCTTGAATATAAATCAGTGACCGGGGCTGCAATAGTAGCGTAGCCCGGTACTTTATTTACCTCCTTTGCCGAAGCCATCGTTAAGTAGACCTTTCCCAGTAATGTTTTCGCTGCCCATTGATTGGCATGGCCATTATTCGTTTTTGCTGTCGTAAGAATGCCAGGTCCGGATGCGTATAATAAATCCTCCAGAATGAAATCATATACTTCTTTAATTGAGAGACGGGGAAGACTATAATCAAAATCACCTGTGATAGGTTCTTTTATCAGGGGTATTTCGCCAAATGCCTGCACCAGCCTGAAATATATAAAGGCCCGGATAAAACGCGCTTCCCCGACAATAACATTTCGCTCTGACGTTGTAATAGTAGTTACTTTCTCTGCCGCCGCTATAATCATATTTGCCCTTGCCGCGATCTGGAAATGGCGGAACCAATATTCGTATATCGCTCCTTCGGTTGGTGTATACGTATAGCGGTCAAAATTGAAGCGCACATTGGATGTGCCTTTGAACATCGCTTCATCTGTACCTATTTCAGTCATAAACAGCGGTGTATTGGTATACACACCAAAAAGATCTTTAGCAGAAGAATACATACCTACAATACCGGCATCCAGTGTCACCTTATCCACGAAAAAATTTTCGGTGGTATACTGGGTAGCGGGTTTTTCTGCCAGGAATTTTTTACATCCTGGTAAAAAAATAAACAGCGAAAGAACAGGCAGAAAATAACGGCTAATTTTTAAATACTTCATATATACGCGTTTTAAAAATTAAAATTGAAGTTTAAGACCAAATGAATACAGGCGGGATCTTGGGTAGGAAGCAAAGTCGAGCGACGGCATCAGGTCACCAAAACCACCCTGCCGGGTATTAACTTCCGGATCATAACCCTGATAGTTTGTAGAGATCCATAGATTTTTTCCACTCGCAAAAAGAGTTAATCCTTTCCAGCCGATTTTATTGGAAGCTTTTTTAGGACTTATATTATAGGCGATCGTTACATCTGCCAGTCGTATATAAGAACCATCCTCTATCCAATCAGATAACATCAATATTTCGGGAACACCGCCTGGCATACGGTATTGGTTATTGGGATTGCCTTGTTCGACCAGGGCTCCACTGGTCATATCATACAAAGACGGCGTCCATGCGTTCTTCAAAGAAGAAGCCATATTAGTCGGATTTCTTCCCTGTTCCAATGTAACCCGGTTAGCATTATATATCTTATTACCATAGCTGTATTGAACGACAATATTCAACGATAGATTTTTATACCGTAAGTTATTGGTAAAGCCACCGGTAAATTTCGGCTGTCCCTGTCCCAGTATCACACGGTCATCTGAATTAATGATACCATCACCATTTTGATCAATAAATCTTCTGGAGCCTGGTCGTACCGCCGCGATAGCCTGACCGTTGATATTCGTGAAACCCGAGTTACGTATTTCAGCATAGCTTTGGTATATACCATCGGTCACATATCCAAACCATTGCCCTATCGGTTCTCCGTTCCGGATAATAGCAGTTGTTCCCACACCGGGCACTACAGCCGGGTCCAGTGACAGTGTGCTGCCAATCTCAATGGCTTTGGAACGGTTATATCCAATATTTGCGTCAACGCTCCATCCGAATGTTCTTTTGTCAATGATAATACCCGTCAAATTGAATTCGATCCCGCTGTTCTGAATAGAACCAAGATTGGTCCAGGCACTCCTGAAACCGGAATAGGCAGGTGTTACTTTTTTTATAAGCAGGTCTTTGGTCCTTTTCTGGTACCATTCAGCCGTAATAACAATTTTGTTATTCAATAACCCCAGGTCCATACCAACATTCAGCTGCGTCGTCGTCTCCCATTTAAGAGAGAGATTTTCCGGTTGTTCTACTACCACACCGTAGTTGGGCGTGTTGCCATCCATCGGTGAAAAATAAGTGCCGATAGTGGATAAAGTAAGATAAGAAGGGATGGCAGTGTTACCACTCTGACCGATACTGGTCCTTATTTTAAGGTCAGAAATAGTTTTTATTCCCTTCATGAATTGTTCATCTGAAACTCTCCATGCCAATGCAGCTGAAGGGAAATAACCCCATTTATTATTTTTGCTGAAACGCGACGAGCCATCTGCCCTGAAAGTAGCCGTTAGAATATAACGATTGTTAAAACTATATTCTGCCCTTCCCAGGTAAGAAGCCATTGTCCATTGTGTTATATTATAGGTAGGAATGATCGGGGCCGTTCCGTTCTCCAAACCATATACACCGAGCACTTCAATATCATAGTTCTGATTTTCTGCAGTGATCTGGCTAACCTTATTTTTCTCAAACGTCATCCCTGCAATCGCATTCAGCTTATGTCCCTTACCCAGTACCGGGTGGTAATAAAACAAATGCTCATTCATGAACCTGGTAGTAGTAGCCCTGGACAGATAGGCACGGCCGTTGAGCCTGGCCCCTACAGCCGTAAACTTTGGATAATACGCGTCATTATTCGCATTCAGTGTTGAATAATTTCCCGTTAACCTGTAAGTGAGCACTTTGCTAAGATTAAAATCAAAAGCAAGCCTGGTCAGCCAATCGGTTGTGTATCGCTGATTGGTAATATTCTTTGCGAGTGAATAGGGGTTGGTGGTTATATAACCGGTTACATCCGCGTTATCTTCCACATCCCGTTGCGTTAGCGGCTCTGTAGGTGGCTTGTTAAGCATGGCCGTGATAATGGCATTGGAAGCAATACCTCCATTAAGTGAACCGCTGACAAACCCTCCGGTATTGGTCTGCCCCCCGGACAAGTTAAGGGTCATATTGATAGTAGAGTTCAATTTCTGCTGCAGATTAAAGCGCCCCGTGTATCGCTTGTAGTTACTGAATACAACAAGACCACCCTGGTCAAGGTATCCTCCTGAAAGCGAAAATTTGGTATCCCGTGATCCTCCTGCCATGTTGATCCGGTACTCATTTATCAGGTTGTTCTGGAACATGGCATCCTGCCAGTCGGTATTGATAGAATCAGGGCTGTTATATTTATCCCAGTCATGATACGGAGCATCTTTAATCACTCCCCAAAAACCACCATCGGTACCCAGGGGACTGTCACGGTAATAAGTATATCCAGTCTGTGTGCTGGCGGGCAGATTCGGATTGGTTGCACTGGCCGGCGTAAACAAATAAGCAGAGGCCAGAAACCTGGTATGGGCAAAATCCGGTGTGCGCATTATATCAAAAAGATGTCCGGGAGTCTGGTAAGCCATATTGCTGTAAAATTCAAGCGCCGTTTTTCCGGCCTTTCCACTTTTGGTAGTGATAATAAATACACCATTAGCACCCCTGGCTCCGTACATAGCCGTGCCAGACGCGTCTTTCAAAACTTCGATATTCTCAATATCCCCCGGATTGATATTGTTAGCATCATCCTGCAGCACGCCATCTATGACAAAAAGCGGCGAACTACCGGCACTGATAGAACTCGCACCACGTATACGGAAGGTATAGCCTGATCCGGGTGTGCCATCATTCTGCGTTATCTGCACACCCGCCGCTTTACCTTTCATGGCATCCGCGAGGGAGAACAGCGTTCGTTGTGATAATGATTCCTTACCGATAGATGAAACGGAAGCGGTCAGGTCCTTGCGCTTTGTCGTGTTATATCCTATTACTATCACATCATCAAGATCGCGGACTTTCGCTTTCATGGTAATATTAATAATGCTTCGACGATTGATGGGTTCGAAGATGAGTTGCATACCCACATGGCTGAATTGCAGCTGCGCGGTATCCGATACCACCGTGATCGAAAAAGAACCATCAGCAGTACTGGTTACAGCGTTGGCAGTTCCCCGCTGCTTTACCGTAACATTGTTTAATGGGTTACCGGCTTCATCAACGATTGTCCCTTTAATGACAAAGCTACCTTGTGCCATCACTGTCGCTGAGAAGAGCAAACAAATGAGGAAGGGAATAAAGTGAAAGTTTTTTTTACGCATGGCAAATCGTTTTTAATAATATTCAGCAATTGTGTTTTGGCTCGTTTATATAAGCAGTGTTTAAAAACTTATTTCTCTTTACCGGATACGAATTGATTACGATTAAACAGGGTGTAAGCAGCAAATGCCCATAGAAAATGGATAACGAGATTATAAAAACTCTTTCAGCCGGGTTCTTATCCGCCCATTTTAGAACTTTTTATTTCCGCATGCTTCCTGAAGTATTTCTGATGACCCGTCACCTGGCTCCCTGTTTTTTTATTTCATCCGCCGATAAGACCCGGTTATATATTTTTATTTCGTTCAGCAATCCATTGAATAACTCCGGCCCGGCGGAATAATCGCTCTTGGCGCCAATGAATAAATTATCGCCTGTTAAAATTGTAGCGCCACTTGCAGTCTTTGAAGCCACTTTTACTCCATCAAACCAAATTGACATAAGAGACGCGGCGCTATCGTACATACAGACCACCGTTGTCCATGCATTCAGTTTTGGCAAATCGGTTTGCAGTATGCCATTTTGCACACCATATAGTTTGAACTCAAATTTCCCCCGATTACTATATAGCAGGAACTGGTTATTATCCCGTCCTTTCTGTAAAATCCTTGTCGATCCTCCGAAGCTGAGCGGATAAAGTGTAAGACAGTATGTGACTGATCCTGGAATATTTAATTGTTCAGTGCTTTTGAATTTTAAAAACCCTGTCTTACCTAATTCTAAACCTTTCCTACCGGCCATTGTTTTTATTACTGAAGCGCTACTGTTGCTGAATGGATGATGATTGTAACCAGAGATATCCAGCAAAGGACTTCGCTGATCAGCGAAGTCATAAAAAAATACCAGGCCTTTTTCCGGCCTCAGGGAAGGCTTGACCACAGAAAGCGTTTGCAGTTCGGTAGTGTTAGCTTTAATTGTATATACCCCGCTGGCCGGAACTACATATGTATGTTGGACCCGTTGTGTATCGCCGGGAAGCAAATGATATCTCTTTGTGTTTTGATGCTTTTTATTAATGCCGATGTCAATCGTTGTATCAATGATGTCGCTCCCGTTATTGAGTGCAAGTAAATTGATCCGTACTTCGTCACCATACGATGTAATATCAGTTTCAGCCCATTCCAGTGTGCTGGCAGTTGCCGCGACAATAATCTTTTTAGCGGCCGTACCCGGGATAGTAATGAACTGAGTTCCTTTTGCAAAAAGCTTTACTGGATAACTGATTTTTTTTGATTCTCCGGCTTTCAGAATAAGTTCCTGTCGCGCGATCTGTTTATTGCCGGCATTCACTTTCCCAAAATAGGTTCCTGTGCTACCGTTATTTTTTACTTCATAGCTTATACTGAAGAGTTCTCCACTTTTAATGGTTGAAGGAATATCGACCGCCGCTATGCTAAAAGAAGGAACTCCGGTGGTCTCAGAGGGAGGCAGCACATCAATGCCCCATTTTTTATTAGGATTCGGACCAGTTGTTAATTTCAGGACGCCTCCTTTCTTAAAATCATCATGATAGAACCAGGCATTCTGCAACGGCTTTCCATTCAATGAAGCCGATTGTATATAAACATTGTCGGGCTTATTATTCGTGTTGATGATCGTAAACGTTTTGCCAGGGTAATATTTATTATCAAGATGAATAATAGCTGTATCAAATAAAGGAGTAGTGATTTGGTAAGTAGGTAGTGAATCACATCCGCCTTTGATATCAAATAACCCCAATGCCATCAATGCGCTAAGCGCTCCCATCTGTCCCTGGTCTTCGTCGTTACCACCATATCCGTCGAACGGTGATGTGCCACTATAAGCCTGTTCATGCACCCTCCTCACCCAGTATTGAGAAAGCCAGGGCTTGCCTGCATAATTAAACAGGTGAGCCATTTCAAGACCAGGCTGATTGGAATAGCTGATGATCGTATTACCAAAATCTCCTTCGAAGTTATTTTTCTTCGAATTTTCAAACGCGTAGTTGAGTTTTTTACAGTACGCATCATATCCTCCCAGCAGGTTGGCTAATAATTTTACATCATGCACTGCCATCCAGGTTGCCTGCCATGAATTAGATTCTACAAAACCACCGTAATTAGCATTCAGTAAGGGATCAAAAGGAGTAAGCCAACTGCCATCGGCATTCTTTGGTCGTATAAAGCCAATAGTCGGATCAAACATATTGATCCAGCTGGCCGACCTTTTCATAAAGTAAGCGGCGTCTTCCTCCTTGCCCAGTTTTTTTGCCAATTGTGCCAGCGCCCAATCCTGGGTTGTATATTCCATGATACGCCCGGCACCGCCCCAGGTTTGCGGAGGGGTCATCTCGGGTATATAACCAAGGTCAATGTATTGTTGTACACTCCCCTTTCCCATATCCATTGTACCTCCCGGCATATGCGCTTTTTTACAGGCAGCATATACTTTCTCTATATCATATCCACGTATACCATGCATATACGCGCTTACAATTAATTCGGTTATCGGAGAGCCGGTCATGATCCATGTATGGCGGCCGATGATCGGTCCTCTTGGCAGGAAGCCACTGTTCTCATGGTAAACAAGCGCGGAATTCACAAAACTTTCCATCACTTCGGGATAGGCCATTGACCATAGCGTGTTCAGGTTCCACATCGTAAGCCAATACGAATCGGAATTGTGCAGCATAAAAGCGGGCTCTCCTTTTTCGTTTAAGGGTAACTGTTTTACCTGCAGATACCCTTTCATATTATCCGGGTACATGCCATTCACATCCTGTATCTGTCTTCTTCCCAATAAGGCATGCCAGACATCGGTATAAAATTTTATCTTTTGTTTTTTTGTCCCGCCCCGCACTTCTATTCTTCCAAGCCATTTGTTCCAATCCGCTACAGACTCCTGCCAAACCTGGTTAAAATTCCAGTGGGGTACCTCTGTCACCAGGTTGAGCTTTGCCTGCGCGGTACTGCACCAGGACAGGCCCACTTTTACTTTCAGGCTATCCCCTTTTTTTACATCATACGATACATACATACCTGATTGATCGCCCCTGCTTGTATCAGTGATAGTACCGGTATTGGTCTGTCCTGTCCAGCCGGATATGTTATTGAAAGCCTTGCTGAATTGAATAACAAAAAATAAACGCGTGATAAAACCATAGCCTTCCGTCTGCTGATCTACCCATCCTTCAATTTCCGTATTGCTGATTTTTTTTACAAAGCCTTCTTTCATGTTGCCGGAACCCATTTTACCAGCCATCGATAATAAGATCTTTGCCTGCATGTCTTTATCAAAAGTATACCGGTGAAACCCGACACGGGTGGAAGAAGTGAGCTCAACTTTTATCTTGTGATCATCAAGATATACCTGGTGGTATCCGGCTTTCGCGATTTCCTTATCATGACTAAACCTGGATTTCCATGCTTCAGGCCCCTGTACAGGATCTACCGATGCGGGAACAGGCATTAATAATAAACCACCGACGCCCCAGCAGTGAACATGTGTAAAGCCCCGGATATAGGGCTCATTGTAACGATAGCCGGAATTCCAGGTGCCTTCGAGTACATTATCAGGACTTAAATTAACCATTCCGAATGGACGGCAGGCAGAACTAAAATAGAAGTATCTCGATTTAGCAGACTCGATACGGGGATCTACATAGTCCGCATAATTTACCTGTGCGCCGGCCGGGTGGTAAAAGAACAATACAGAAAAGAGTATAGTAAGCGTATTGTAACAGATACCGGAATATTTTCTACCTGCTGACATATAATTAAGTTTATCCTGTTATTTGAGATGAATCACCTTTTCCCTGCTTCATTTTTACTATCTGCACATGGCGATCAATTCACCTGCTTCACCGGCTCTATTTCTCGGTAGACATTGAAGGCGGTGTTAATTGCTCAGCACTTCCCCAGTTAAGGTTAGGTGTTGGTCCCATCACTAATACCAATGAGCCCCCTTTCACCAGGTCACTGTGATAAAACCAGGTGCGATCCAGTTTTTTTCCATTCAGTGTCGCGGATTGAATATACCTGTTCACATCGCTGTTATTGATACATTCAATCGTAAATGTCTTGCCGGTGTAATAGCGTTTATCCAGCCTGATGGTGACTTTTTTGAAAAGCGGGCTGCCAATCGTATAAACTGGTTTGGTAGATCCACCTCCATCCATTTCAAATAAGCCGAGGGCGCTCATTGTAAAATAGGAACCGCCCTGTCCTTCATCCTCATCGCCCGGCCAGCCGTTAGAAGGAGCATCACCAAAATACCTGTTCATTACTTCCCTCGACCAATATTGTGTAAGCCAGGGTTTTCCCGAATAATTAAACAGGAAGGGCGCCTGCATGTTGGGTTGATTGCCCATACTTACACCTGGCAGGTAGCTGCCCCATTGATAAAAATTTGTTTTCGCTGTCAGTTCAAAGCCTTTCACCAATCTCGCATTGAATGTGTCCCTTCCTACCATATTTACCAGCGCATTCATATCATGCGGAAGAAAGAAAGAATATTGCCAGGAATTTCCTTCTACAAAACCAAGCCATGTAGAAGGCACTTCCGGCGCATCATTCATTGAGAGGTGAAACTTCATCCATTTTCCGGCCGCGTCCTTTCTCCGGAAATAACGGATTGATGTATCAAAAACATTACGATAGTTATAAGCACGTTTTGTGAAATAATCATAATCATCTTTTTTACCGAGCGCCTTTGCCATTTGTGCAACATTCCAGTCATCGAATGCATACGCCAGCGTATTAGAGGCCGGGCCCTCATTCTGATTACCAAAAAAATTAACGGCTGTTTTTTCTTTCGCTCCACCCGGAACATATCCCATTTTTTTATAAATATCCAGTTGCCGGTTGCCTACCAAACCTCCGCAGGGATGCACTTCTCCCTGTGTATCCTGTACTTTACGCATAGCAGCATAGGCTTTATTCACGTCGTAATTACGAATACCTTTTTGAAAAGCGCTATTCATCAGTGCTACTTCATGATTAGCTACCATGATATCACAATACTCTAAACCGGTAGGGCCATTGGGTAACCAGCCTCCTTTATCACTCATTTCTAAAAACGACCGCACCCATTGATTTGCCACATCGGGTGTAGCCAATGTCCAAAGAGAATTAAGATTCCAGAACGTGCCCCAGAAAGCATCGCTTCCCATCATTGGATAAGCAGGGTCTGGTAATTGTTGTACCTGTTCACACATGTCCACCCATTTGCCATTCGCATCGCTGAAAATAGTTCTTCCGCTATAGGCACGGTAAAGATTCGTATAAAATTTACGCTTGTTATTTTCATTATTATCTTCTACCTGGATAGTGCCCAATATTTTATCCCATTCATCTTCGGCATTTCTTTTGACCTTATCGAAATCCCAGCCAAATGGTTCCGATTCCATTTCAAGATTTTTCCTGGCCTGTTCTATACTCACAAAAGAAATAGCGGTCTTTAACCGGATGACTTCATTTTCTTTAGTGTCGAAATTCAGAAAGGCGCCCACATCTCCCCGGCCCCAGCAATAATTGGTAGAACTATCCACCGATCCATTGACCCAGGTGCCAAAGGAACGCATGGGCTTATCAACTTTTGCTACAAAATAAACAGTGTACTCGTTCAGCAGATTGGCAAAACCCATGAACATGGATTGTTTGGAAAACCCTTCTATTTCATAATCATTGATTTTTTTTATGGATGCCCAGTCTACATTATAAGGGCTTTCGGCAGCTATCTGAAGATCAAATAGTATTCGGGATGATGATGAAGCCGGGAAAGTATACCGCTGGAAACCCGTGCGGGTAGTGCTGGTCAGCTCCGCTTTTATCCCGTATTTCTTTAGCAGCACAGAATAATATCCTACGGAAGCTTTTTCACTTTCATGATCAAATGCTGAACGGTATCCGGGCTCGGGAAATTTTTCATCACCGGGCTGTGTTCGCAGTAACCCATTTGTTGGCATTGTAAGCAAGCCGCCCATCGCCCAGGTATGAATATGACTGAAACCGGAAATCGTATTCACATTATAATCATACCCGGCATGATGCCCTTCATTGCGGTTGTCCGGGCTAAGTTTCACCATACCAAAAGGCATGGTGGGTCCGGGAAAAAGCATCCATCGCGTATCAGATGTTCCGATCATCGGGTCCACATACTGGGAGGGTTTCTTTTGAGCAACAATTAACGCAGGCAACAGGAAGAGCCCGGCTAAAAGACTTATACGTACAGAAGAAAAGTAGGACATAAAAATTATTGAAGTATACGGTTATTATTAGCTAATTCCTGGAAAACGGTGCGCCGGCTGGCTTTTTCTTTTTTTAATTTGCCAGGGATTTTGTAGCGTAACTTATTTTGCAGAAAGTCGAATTCATCTTCTGTCATCGGATCATCCAGCTTCACGGCCATTGTATTGTATCCACCGCGTAATGCCAGCCATTGCAATACGGGGTATTGCGCGTCATCAACAGGGATTTCTTTAAAATAGATCAGTATCACTTTTTGTTTCAGCAAGTCCTTCTGTATATCTGTTGGTTTAAGTTCCTGCACCGCTTTCTTTTGACGAAGCGCTAATACAGCGCTTACACCGGCAGCCTGGCCCAGCGCCATCCAGCAGGGTTCCATACGTAATGTACCAAAGCCAAGATGACTGGCTGATACAGGAACAGGCATCAACAGGTTCGTAACTTTTTCTGGTACGATTACTCCATAAGGAACAGTATAGGGAGCTGCGGGTATACTGAATATGCCATCCAGATTCGCCTTTCCTTTTTCGCGTTTGCGGACCGCATGTGAATCGATCGCGTAGTGACTGGATGTTATACTGGAGCTATGAATGGGAAGCCGCTTATCTTTTTCAATTAATAAGGCATCATGCGCGGTAAACGTATACATTCCTTTCATGCGACGTCCTTCCCGTACATATACCTGTCTTGGAAAATGGCCATTGTTTTTATATTCATCTTTTGCCAGTCCCCATTCAAGACAATCTTTGCGGAACCATTCCGGCAATTCCGGGTCATGTTGCGCAAACCAGATCAGCCCCAGTATATAATCACGCAGGCGCTGAGCAAACTGATCGCGCCAGTCCCAGTTAGATGTTGGCCATGGCCAGTTCTCCTCCGGTAAATCGGTAGAAATAAAAGCCAGGTGCTGGTTATTCGCATCGTGTTTTCGGTTGGGTAAGCTGACTTTATTGACAATCCGTTGCATGCCATCGGGCTTTTTGGGCATATCGGGTATCAGGGGAGGCAATCCATCCGCCACCCGTTTTTCATTAATCAGTTCCTGTTCTTTGGTAATACTCAGCATGGTAATATCAACCGTGCGACCTGTTTTTACATCCCCGATCAATGACACATATTCCTGCCGGTTATAACTGGCTGGTTTTTCAATCGGTACCCGTATTGCAGGATCATCAGTAACACATAAACGATAATTATACGCCTGCACCGCGTTATCTCCCTGCAACGTTGTTCCTTCCGCGGCACCGCCTCTCCAGATTTTAATTATTCTTCCTGCATAAGGTTCCTTATACACTTCAAAACCTTCCCTGCCTAATGAATAAGGTATACCCGCCGCTGCTGCCAGATCTCCTTCATAGGTAGCATCGATGAATATACCACCTTCATAAAGTTCTGTTTCGTTGGTATCGCGGTTCAGGATATGTATACGCCTGACCATATTGCCTTCCATTTCTATTCGCTTAGGATCGGAATCAAACTGCCGGTTTCTTTTTACAGTAATCCCGGGCGTTTCAGCAATCATTTCTTCCAGGATCATTTCTGCCACAGATGGTTCAAAATGATAACCACCTACACAATCCTTTACCTGCGCTGATTTTTCTCCATACTTTTTTACATAATACCCACGGATACGGTTCACGAATTCAAGGAATAAGCCACCCGTTACATTCCTGGTACCAATATCAGTCGCACCCAAACCATTCGCAGGTAAACCTCCTATATTCATGGTACGTTCAAGCAGTAATACCTTAGCGTTCGCATTCATGCGTACCGCGGCAATGGCCGCCATGATGCCGCCGGGTGTGCCACCAACAATTACAAGGTCATATGTATACTTATCGGGCAGGGCCGGTTGCGAAGAACGCTGGGATGCTGATAGTACCTGTTCTGAAACAAGTACTGCGCCCGCGCCTAAAATGCTGTTGGTAATAAATGATCTTCTTTTCATATAGCTTATTTATTAAAATAAATGATCCACATTTTATTTAGCCAGCCAGGATCCTTCAATCTCCTCCAGTGTTTTTCCTTTGGTTTCAGGAATGATCCGGATACTGAGCCACAAAGCCGGTATACACAGGACGGCGAATGTAAAAAAGGTAGCAGCGGGGCCCCAGTTGTTACTTTTAAGCATCACAGGAGTTAACTGCCCGACAAAGAAATTAGCCACCCACAAAGAAAGTGTCGCCAACGCGACAGCCCGTCCGCGAATAGCGTTTGGAAATATCTCCCCGACAATAATCCAGCAAACCGGTCCGAAGGAAAAAGCAAAACAGGCGATAAACAGAAGGATGGAGATCAATATCCACGGTCCGTTAGTAACACCCATACTGAAAAGGATACCAGTAGATAACAAAGAAAGAATGGCTCCGCTGATACCGGCAATCAGCAGGGGGCGGCGTCCCCATCTGTCGACAGTGAAAATGGCAATAAACGTACAAACTACATTGACGATACCAATGGTTACCTGTCCGCCGAACGCGCTGCTCAATGAAAAACCCGCTTTATCTAAAATTGACGGACCATAATAAATAATCGCATTGATACCAGATGTCTGTGAGAGGAAGGGAAGCGCTAAGCCTATGATCAATGCGACACGGTAGCGTGGTGAAAATAATAGTTTAAAATTTTTGTTGCCTGTAGCCGTTGTTTTGATATACTGCATTTCCATAGCAGCTTTTTCAGGTCCGTATATTTTATTCAGGTACAAGATTGCTTTCTTTTCACCGCCATTGACCATTAGCCATCTTGGAGACTCGGGAATAAAGAATACCAAGAGATGAACAACGAAAGCAGGTATCACACCATTACCGATCAATCCCTGCACGGCATCCTGAAGCAGCTCTTGCCTCCAGC
>CAZGSG010000024.1:0-31054 GCA_964528095.1 uncultured Terrimonas sp. | reverse complement strand
ATAGAAATTTTGCCGCGGTGTCCCTGGCTATCCATTTTCTTTCCGTTGCCACAATCACAGACATTACCCCAAAGCCGGTGCCACCGGTAGTCACCACTTCATTACCATAATTGAAAGACTCATTACTTCTTTCTCTTGAGAGGCCTGAAACAGGATGCGCAAAATCCCAGAAGTAACGGAAGGTCTGTTTTTGTACAAGATCGAGCAAGGCTGAGTCCGAAAGATCTTTAGGCCGGGCCAATGGATTAAAAGCAGCTGGTACCGCCCTGGTCTTTGCCTGTCCGAAAGAATATAAACAAATTACTGATGAGACGAGGAAGCAGGTGAGATTTTTCATTGACAGATTGATTTTTAGATGTTCAGTAGTTGTATTACTATTCTTCTTTTTTTTATTAAAAAGCCGGCTCCCCTATTTACGTCCGCTCAATGGGCTAAGGCCGCAAATAAAAGAAGCCGGCTTTCCCTGGTCATCTATTTATTTTCCGATACTATTATCTTATTTATGCGCCAAACCCAGGTTATAGAGTGCTTTAACATGTGCATCAGGTAAAGAAATATTGTATATTCTAAGCTCGTCAATATTTCCGGTCATGGCGGCAAAAGTCACATCTGCGTTTACAGACATACCTGGTATGGTATTATAGTTACCGCCAATTATCACCTGGCTTGGTTCATACGATTTAAATAAAGCGGTGCCGGTACCTCTGCTTGGATAGGCGCCGATCTTAATGCCATCGGCCCAGATATTAAATATTCCTGTTGTACCGCTATAGGTAAGCAGTACATGCGTCCATTTTGTAGCACCAATCTTTGGGGTCAGGTAAGGGAAATAGTTTGGATCACCGGGGTTATCCCGTTTTGTATTTACATTATCCTGTGTACCGCCACTCACAGCAGTAAAGGTTGGCTGTATTTTGAAGTTATCTACATCAGACGCCGGAAAGGAATTTGTGTTCAATGCGAAATTGATATTGCCATTGAATATCCCCGGCCTTGCCAACTGGAATAACATTGTTCTTTTTGAACCATTATTCAGTATCTGTATCCACGCGCTTATGCTGAAACTCTTAAATGCATCTGTTTTGAATTTTTCGAACTGAGTTCCATAAAATAAATATCCCGCATTAAGACGCAATGCCTGGCCTTTTATTCCTTCTGTTACAAATGCATCATTCGCAGTTGATGTAGGTGCTGTACCGCTTTTTAATTCGTTCTTTGTTCCATCAAATGACCAGTAAGCAACCAGGTTATCAGGAAATACTTCGTCCGAATTATTAAAGCCGTCTATCTTGCCTTCATATGCCCCTGTGGAAACACCGGGGAGATTGTTGGGATTGCCATCTTTTTTACATGATAACAAACCGGTACCAGTTATGGCAACACAAATAATGGCGCCATTAATATATTGTTTGATCGATCTCATTGATTGAAGTTTTAATGCTTGTTAAATTAATATCCTGGATTTTGCTTCAACACATTCATGCTCAGATCTATTTGTGTCTGTGGAATGGGTAATAACAGATCCCTTGGTTCTACAAAATTGGGTCTTGCAGATGAAGTCAATGTAGTGCCCGCAATTCCCCAACGTACAAGATCAAAGAACCTGTCATGTTCCATCGCCAGTTCAATCCTTCTTTCATGACGTATAGCTTCCCGTAACGTTGCCTGGTCTGTTGTGGTAACGTCTGGTAAGATGGTAGTATTGCCTGCTCTTGCCCTAAACCTTACTGAATTCAATGCTGTTTTTGCAAGGGTAATATTAGCTGCGCCGCCCACTTCATTAGCCGCTTCCGCGTACATTAATACAACATCGGCATACCGCAGGATCCGCACATTCATCCAATAACTCATCCTGTTACCCACTGCTGTACGGATTGCCGGATTGGAGTATACTTTGTTGTTATACTTCGGATTGGGTAATCCGAGTGGTGTTACTTCTCCAAAAATCGTCAGACCGGGCGTGGTTGCTGTACTTGTATATAAGATCGTTCTGGCTTTCCGCGGATCGTTGGGCTCATATGCTGCTTCCAGGAAACTGCTTGGCATATTCCATCCCCATCCAAGATCCCATGCTCCAGTTCCTCTTACACCCTGTAAACTCGCATATTGAATTCCCTGTGCTGTCTGGTTGTTTGCATCGGCTCTTCCCTGTATTTCAAATATTGATTCGGAACTGTTTTCTCCATCTTCGCCAAATATTTTTGCATAGGGCGTTAAAAGATTATAGCGGCCAGACATCATCACCAGGTTTGCCGTGTTCATTGCCAGGTCCCATTTCTTTTGTGTCAGGTATACTTTTGCAAGTATTCCATTTGCAGCACCGCTGGTTATACGACCTACAAACTTTGCGTCCCAGACCGGGGGCAGGTTAGCCGCAGCAAATTGCAGATCGCCTTCAATAAACGCATACAATTGTTCTACCGTACTCTGCGGTACATTATTTTGTAATGCAGGATTTTCAAATTGCCTGTCGATTATTGGCACTTTTCCAAACATGCGTACCATCATAAAATAAGCATAGCCGCGTATAAATCGTACTTCTGCCTGTGATTGAATCTTTATAGCATCGGTGGCTACAATATTCGTATTGGTCTCAATCTGGTATAAAGTAGCATTGCATTTGTTGATCAGGCCGTAATAGCCAGTCCATAACGCATTGGTCCGGCCATTACTTGGAAGAACAGGAAAGTTGTCCATGGCGATCACATCCGCTCCGCCATCTGATGGGGTGCTTCCCTTATCCGCATCATCGCTTCTGATACTGGTTGCATTTACAAATCCGTCTACATGCACGTTATAGTCACGTAAACTGTTGTATGCACCGAAGATGTACTGGTCATACGGGCCGGAGCCTCCCGGATATGGGTAATTCTCTTCATCATATCCTCCCTGTCTTTGTGTGTCCAGGAATTTTTTACAACCCGTAAAAGCTATTACAAGTGCTATCGCAAACATTACTGTGCAAATGCCCTTTATTGTTTTATTAAATGTTTTCATTCTTATTAATTTAATCGGTATAATTAAAAGGTGACATTTAAACCAAATGAGTATATAGCAGGCACAGGGTATGCGCCATTGTCTGCACCACCACCCAGGATACTTCCTATTTGGGCTTCCGCAGAGTAACCCGTTACCTGGCTCCATGTCTTGATATTCTGTCCGCTGATATATATCCTGGCTTTTTGTATCGCTTTGCCTAGAAATCCATTTGCAAATGTATACCCCAACTGCACGGTCCTCAGACGGAAATAATCGCCTGGCTCCAGGTAGTAAGTGCTGAATAAAAAGTTATTGCCCCTGCTGTTATCTAGAATCGGCTCTACATTATTTGTTCCTGGCGCAGTCCATGCATTCAGACGGTTACTTTCGTAATTAAGCGTTGCAAAAATAGCTGTGCGACGTTGCGTGTAGATTTTGTTGCCCGCCACGCCCTGTCCTTCAATTATTGCGTCAAATCCTTTATAAGCTACAGATAGATTCGCGCCAAAGCTATAAGGAGGAAAAGGAGTACCAAGATATCCCCTGTCAGCAGGAGAAATAATACCATCGCCGTTGATATCCGCATATGCAATGTCGCCTGGCAAAGAGTTTGTCATAGCAGGCATTTTACCAAGATCAGCCGTAGACTGGTAAACACCCGCCTGTCTGTACCCATAAAAATACCCGATAGATCTTCCTGTTTCTGTTAAGTTGGCTCCGCCATTACCTATCAGTTGGAAATTAGTTGTATTACCAATTGAATTAACCGTGTTCTTATTATAACTGAAATTGGGTGTGAAGCTATAGGTTATATCACTACCGATCTTATCATTCCAGCCCAGCGTTATTTCTATCCCTTTGTTGGTGATCTTACCAAGATTGGTAAAATACCCTCTTGTTTCATTGGGCAATGTAACGGTTGTAAGGATATCAGTCGTTGTCCTGTTGTACAGGTTCACTTCCACGCTCAGCCTGTTTTGAAGCGCTCTGGCGTCAAAACCAATATCAATACCTCTCACTACTTCCCAATGCAGGTTTGGATCAGGAATATAAGCAGCCTGTATCGCCGTGTATACATTGTCGCCAAAGATGGCTGTTGATGCATTCGAAATACCTGGCTTATAAATATTATCAGCAATACCATTCGCGTTTCCTGTTTCGCCAAATGCAGCCCTTAATTTCAGGAAGTCTATTACTTTCACATTGCTGAAAAAATTCTCATCGCTGATCACCCATCCTGCACCTACGCTACCGAATGTTCCCCACCTGTTTTGAGGAGCAAATTTAGAACTACCATCTCTGCGGATAGTAGCATTAAGCAGGTACTTGTTTTTGAAGGCATAGTTAATTCTTCCAAACAAACCCACTATAGAGCTTTCGCCACCGCCACCACCATAAGAGCCGGGATTATTACTGTTAATAGCGCTCAGGTACCAAAAATCGGGATTATCGGGAACATTGACCGTTGTATCACGTCGATTACCACTCACATTTGTACTGGAACTATAGATAGAAGTAAATCCTGCCACCGCAGTAAGACGATGACCCTGGCCTAGGTTTTTCTCGTAGGTCAGTGTATGGTCTTGCTGGAATCGTTTGAACTCAGCCTGTTCCTGTGTTACACCTGTTCTCGCAGTATTATCATACGTAGTAGTAGTTGCCGCAGTTCCTTCCCCAAGATTGATAAAAGCAAAGGGAAGACGTGAATAGCTCCTGCTGTTATTAAATCCAAGATCTGTGTAAACGGTAGATCTCCAGGTAAATGATTTTAGGAATTTTACTTCTGCAAATAAACTTCCAACAACACGGAAACCTTTATTGATCGATGTCCTGTTGCCCCTGTTCAGTGCGGCAACGGGATTGCCAACCTGTGCCCGCTGGAAAGAAGGCATGCTGTAATAAGTATATTCATTCAACTGGATCGGGACAATTGGCGCTGCCCATAACGCATTGGTAACTCCGACTGCTGCGGGGTCCTGAATCCAGTGAAAACCGGTAAGATCGGCGCCGACTTTTATTTTGTCGTTGAACCTGATCTCTTCATTGAGCCGTAACAGGTATTTCTGGTACTTGTCATTCTTTATCACACCGTCCTGGTTGTTGTAACCGATATTGATCAGGGTGGTGCTTTTTTCTCCGCTATTGGCTATGCTCAGGTTATTGGTGCTGATCACGGCATCGCGCAGGATCTGGTCCTGCCAGTTAGTATTAGCGGTATAATTAGTATAGTCGAAGGCAGGGGCTCCCAGGTTCGCTAATTGTGCAGAGTATAATTTCTTAAATCCATCCGCATCTACAACAGCAATCTTATCATTCACACGTTGCATACCCACTGAACTTTGCAGGCTGATGCGGGTTTGTCCCCTGGCTGCTCTTTTTGTAGTGACCGCGATCACCCCGTTGGCACCACGCAGACCGTATATAGCTATTGAAGACGGATCTCTCAATACATCTATAGATTCTATATCAGCCGGGTTGAGGTAATCAATATTGTCTTGTAAAATTCCATCCACCACATATACCGGGCGGGCGCTATTAGTACTGTTCACACCACGGATACGTACCACCGGGCTTGAACCTGCAGCTCCTGAATTGGTGACAGTAAGACCAGCTACCTTACCCTGTAAAGAGCCGATTGGATTGGTACCAGGCATTTTTGCAATGTCATCTCCTTTTACAGAAGTGATAGAACCTGTGAGATCTCTTTTTCTTTGTGTACCATAACCAACCACAACTACCTGGTCAAGTGTTTTGGCCGAAAGCACCAGTGTTATGTTGATCTCTGTGCGGCCGCCGACGTTTATCTCCAGTACATCGTAACCAACAGAAGAAACAACCAATATGGCATTTCCATCGGGGACGGTCAATATAAAACTCCCATCCTCACCTGAAGTAGTACCACTCGTTGTTCCTTTTACGAGGATCGATGCACCTGATAACGGTACACCTCCTTCGCCAGTAATCTTTCCTTTAACTACCAGTGCAAGTCCTGGTTTACGTATTTCTTCGTTTAAAAATTTCTTTTTCCCTGTTTCGCGCCCATATCCCGACAGGATACCAATGGCAAAAAACAAGATCAATAAGGCAGTTTTTTTCATAATTAACAGCAGTTTTAATAGCAATTTTTTTTAAGCAGCATTTAAAAAATCTTTATTTATTTCATCGTTCCGGGGTTAGTAATCTTCATAATACTTTCGCATTTTATTTTGATTTGATGAATTTTCAGCTTGGTTTTCGTAGTAGCACAGGCAGAATGCCAATTGTTTTAATAATACGAATGTCGGGTAAGCGAATTTCTATACCAGCGACATTATATAATACATCCGTTATTATTTATACACTGGTTCGTTTGTTTATTTCAATAAAATTCCTGCCTGATAATTTTCCGCAAGATAGTTTTTCAATTCAATATATTTATAAGTAGGGTGCAGAAAATCCCAGTGTCTGCATACCTGTTTTTATCTCGGGGCAACTCGTAAATAAATTCCATAATAATGATGAACGGTAATTTTCTATCATTATAATAATAGGGCCCTGGTCAATTGCAAGAAAGGAGCTCGCAAACCATGGATTATGAAGTGAAAACGCGTCTACAAAGCCATAATCTTTCCATATTTTATCTCCCAATACATAATAATAAAATTTTAATGCCGCCATTGATTCCGCAGGAGTGTATGGAAAAGAGGATAAAGCGGCGGTAGGTGAAATAAAGCTCTGATCATTCGTAGGCGAATTCGCATTATACCCATTTTCTATATCACTTGCGGTAAGCCCCCAAGTGGAGTCACTGTAGCCATAATACCCTCTGGGGTTGGCCTTACAATAATTATAATTAATAAGTGTGTGATTCTTGTTTTGCGTTAAATAGTTGGCATAGGCATCTGATAAATTATTGGGATTGATGCCAAGAAAAGAATAATGTGCAAAGAAAAGAGGGCCACCTAAATTGGGTCCTAATGGCAATTGATATCCAAAATAAGTATTGTTATTTTTCATTCCGCCATTAGATGCCCATCCATTATCATATACGATCTTCGGTATGGCATGTGTAGTAGATGAAGCAGCAAGTATATAGGTGATCAGGCATTCATTCCATCCTTTGATTTGCAGGTTCATGATCCAGGGGTTGGCATTTTTGCTGCTCCAATGCCAATACATTACATTCTCTCCGCCTTTTCTGAACCAGTCCCATTCTACACCATTCCAGATAGCGTTTATATCATTTCGTAAAGAGGTTTCTGCAGGATCGGCCCCATTAAAATATTGCCTGGCGCAGAGCAGGCCCTGTAAAAGATACGAAGTCTCTACAAGATCGGCTCCATCATCATTTGCACTAAAAGGAATCGCTTTACCATCTGCACCATTCAGCCAGTGAGGAAATGCTCCATGGAATTTCTCAGCAGTATTCTTTAAAAAGGAGACCATGGTTTGCACTCTTGTCAACCCCTGTGCCCGGGTTATAAAATTCCGGTTAACGCCGGTAATGATCGCCATAACACCAAAGCCTGTACCACCGGAAGTATAAATATTTGCATCGCTATTCCTTTCCCGGATCATTCCACTTGCCGGATGAGCCAGATCCCAGAAATATTTAAATGTTTGTTGTTGTACAAGCGTGAGCAACTGATCATCTGTGATAGCAGGGAATTTACGGGTCGAATCTAATCTCGTAAAAAAGGAAAAACTACGACCCGCGGTAAGAGGCACGCCATCAGTGGATTTAACAGCCAGCGGTATTGTTATTACATACTTTGCAAGATAGGCGAGTGATGAAACAGGTTTTATTGCTATGGCGCTGTCGCTATTACTATATGTTACGGCATAGGGAATGGCTGCGCCTGCAGCAGTAGCAAAACCGATGGCAGAAGCAGTGGTCCTGCTGACCTTGCCGCTAAATCGAATGATGATATCCGGGCTTACAGGTATACCACGATAAGTTTCTCCATTATTAGCAGCCGCATTGCCTATCCTGCTATCTGTAAGGGTAAACGGGGTGGCAGGCGGCGGAGGATTGGGTGTAGAAGAGTTGTTTTTTCCACAGGCCGCGCATACCACTATTACTAATAACAAAGCCGGAAAAATATTCAGTTTCAATTTCATCATAATATAACTTAAGCCTTAACAGATAACTGGTAGAACAAATCATTAATAAAAAAGGTTGCACTTGAATAGGATCCAGGCAACCTTTTTTTTATAAAATACAAATCATTTAAATCATAAAAAATTAACGTCCCTGTCTTTCAAGTTGAAATAAAGCAGATATTTCCTGGTCGGTAAATGCTTTACCATATACTCTCAACTCATCTATAGAGCCATTCAGCTTTGCCTGCCATGACTGATCTCCTGACAATGGGTAACCGGTAGAGGCCGTTGGAAAGCCGCCTATCAGTACATTGGTAGGAGTCGGCATAACGAGTGGTCCGAGACCAGTACGGATACGGAAATTATTGTTGGATACCCTGATATTATTTGCGTACAGGTCTATCGCTTCCGTAGCGGCATCATATCTCATTATATAATGAACCCATTTATTTGCGCCTGCAAATGTTTGATAATCGACGCCTACATTTCCATAGTCATTAATATTATCACCGCCTTTTCTAGAACCAGCAGGATAGCTGCCGATCCAGCTATGCAGTGTCAGATTCGAAGTAGATGTGGGGCGTCCTGATTCAATAGCAACATTCAGTATAGCCAGCCAATCTGACTGAGTGGCCGGTGCCTGGGTCAATGCAAAAAACTCAGATGCCTGTGTACCATTATTGGCAACGTTGATCCAAAGACTAACGGTGCAACTGGCTATTGCGTTGGCACTACTTAGTGCTGCAATGGTCGGATAAAACAAATACCCTGCATTCAGGTGTAATGCCTGTCCTTTAATTCCAGTAACAAAAGAATTATTTCGCTCAACACTGGGAGCAATACCTGATTTTTTTTCTTTATTATCACCATCGAAGCTCCAATAGGCCAGTAAGCTGGAGGCAGCTACCTGGTCAGAATTGGTATAACCGCCTGCTACAGGTGGCGGGTCTCCTTTGGGGAAATTGTCATCTTTTTCCACTTTGGTACATGCGGTCATAGACACGCCGGCAATACAAAGAAAAACCAAGCCGCTTTTCAGGTTATAGAAATTATGTTTCATAAATTTTATTTTATTATACGTTATAATCAGTAGTTAGGATTTTGTGTAAGACGCCCGCCACTCAGGTCAATCTGCGCCTGTGGTATTGGATATACAGTATGTTTATTATCTACAAATGCTTTTCCATGCGCGCGTAATACAACACCAGCCCGTCCCTGGCGCACAAGATCAAAGAAACGATCACCTTCTTCGGCCAGTTCCACTCTTCTTTCTTTCCAGATATCAGCTTCTGTAGCTGTGGTAGTGGTAAGATTGGCGCGTGTGCGAACCCTGGCTAGCGGAGTCATCGCATTTTGCCCGATATGTGTAGCCGCTTCTGCATTGATCAGCAACACTTCCGCAAAACGAAGAAGACGAATATTTTTTGGTTTGTTATCCTTATCCAGATAACCATTGCATGCTAATGTTTCTTTGAAAGGACTGTGGTAGGCCTTATAGTTATAACGGGGGTTTTCTACAAGATCCTGTTTGGGAATAGTGAAACCATCCCAAAGCACCGTTGGATTTACAGGATCAATAGAAATTATAGTACCGGCCTTACGGGTATCACCAGCTTCATATGCATTAAAGAGATCCGCTGTAGGATCGTTCAATCCAAAACCAAGATCGCCATCATAGGGCTTACCGTCAATTATATTTGTAGGCCAGGTTCCTTTTGCACGCGGTCCCTGGAAATTGCTATAGTTAGGGCTAATAGCATCACAGGAGCCTGTTGCGCTTTTACTTGGACCTGTCTCTACTTCGAAGATTGATTCAATATTATTGGCTCCCACCTCGCGGAACATAGCGCCATAATCTGAAGCCAGATCATATTTGCCTGATGTAATGACCGCATTGGAAAGATCATATGCTTTTTGCCAGTCCTTCAGGTACAGGTATACCTTGGCAAGCATGCCCTGTGCCGCTCCCTTGGTGATGCGTCCAACCTGTGCGCCTGCTTCTCCTTTCATTGGAAGATTATCAACAGCATTTTGAAGATCACCTGTAATCACAGCATAGATATCTTCCTTTGACGCCCTTGTCTGAAATTCGTCGCTATTTGCTTCAGAGGCATTGGGAACACGAATCAATTTAGGTACGCCGCCAAAATAACGAACCAGGTTAAAATAAAAGAACCCCCTTAAAAATCGAGCCTCTCCGATCAATTTTTTGCGGAGCGTCTCATCTATCGTGCTTGCATCAAGAATAGATAAGGCTTTATTTGCACGGGTAATACCCTTATAATTTTCTTTCCATACTTCGTTAAAGTTTGGATTGTTTGGTGTAAAGGTAAATTCATCGATATCCTTGCTATCGAAACCACCATCACTTGGCGTACTGCCTTTGTCTGAATTGTCTGATGCGATCTCATTTAATATCAGGAGGCGGATACCCACTGTTCCCTGTGAATAAAGACTATTGTATATTCCTCCTACCAGTTTATTAGCTGCATCAGGATCAACCAACGCCTGCTCTTCAGTAAGCTGCCCTTGAGGAGCTATTTCCAAAAAGCTCTTTTTACATCCTGTTATTACCGTAAATAATATGAGACTGACGGTAAACAGAATAAATATTTTCTTCTTCATGTTTTTCTCTTTTAAAATTTTATAAACTAAAAGCCAAGATTTACTCCGAACGCAAACGTGCGGGTACTTGGATAAGTATTAAATTCAATACCGCCATTCAACGGACTTGCACTGGTGAGCTCTGGTGTAAATCCGCTATAAGGAGTAATGGTAAACAGGTTTTGCGCCGTTGCATATACTCTCAAACTGCCGATACCAGCTTTTGACATGATTCCTTTTGGTAAAGTATACCCGATAGTCAGGTTGTTTAACCGGAAAAAGTCACCGGATTCCAGGAAATAAGTAGATGCTGGTAAGATCGCCGTATTTGCTCTTGGCACATTGGTGTTCGTATTATTTGGCGTCCAACGATTGATAGCTACACTTGTTTCGATATTATCTCTCGAGTCGGTACCACGTATTGCTTTTTTACCATTATAGATCTTACTGCCACTTGTACCATATGTATTAAAGCTCAGATCGAAATCCTTGTAGCTCACATTACCATTTACACCATAAGTAAGCTTGGGTAAATAAGATCCGCTGTAAGCCCTGTCAAGATCATTGATCACACCATCAGGTCTGCCATTTGGACCACTGATATCTTTATACCGCAGATCACCTGGTTTAGCATTCGGCTGCGCAGAAGCGGCAATCTCTGCATCTGTCTGGAACAGTCCATCAGCCTGCAACATAAAGAAGCTACCGATCGGTTGGCCATTATCAGATTTTGTCACCAGGTAACTGCCCACAGATCCATCAAACAAGGCCTGTCCGCCATTTAAATTCAGGATCTGGTTTTTATTCCTTGCAATGTTTCCACTTATTGAATAGTTCCAGTCTTTGGCGATCTTATCTGTCCAGGTCAGTGATAATTCCACACCCTTATTTTCAAAATTTGCTGCATTGGTAATATACCTGTCATCACCAAGGATAGCAGGAAGATTTACATAGATCAATGCATCTTTTGTTTTTTTATGGTAATAATCTATTTCACCAGTCAGTCTTTTATCAAGTATGGTGAAATCAAGTCCAAGATCAAACTCATCTGTTATTTCCCATCTTACATTCTTATCTGTTACATCATTAAATGTAATAGCGAGGTATCTCGACCCATCGAAATAGTAAGGCACATTTGTTGTTGCAATTGAATAATATAAAGAAGTTGGGATATTATCATTACCTACACGGCCCCAGCTACCTCTTAGTTTCAGGTTATCAAATATTTTCTGGTTGGCCATAAATGCTTCATCGGATATATTCCATCCAAGACCTACAGAAGGAAAATAGCCCCAGCGATTATCCTGGCCAAATCTTGATGTACCGTCTGCACGCATTGTGGCAGTAAGCAGGTACCGGTTGTTATATGCGTAATTCAAGCGCCCAATGAAAGAATTCCTCGCCCATTTATCTCCTGTATTAGCAACAGTCTGCGAACCATTTGTACCGGCATTTAAATACCATTGGTCTTTATTCTCAGGTACATCGAGTGCGCTGCTTACAAGGCTGTTGAATTTATACTGTTCTGATGTTATACCACCCAGCACGTTGATATTATGCCTGCCAAATGTTTTGGCATAGGTGGCCGTATTGTCCCATACCCATTTGTTCGCATCATTCTTTGTCAGGTCAAGCTTACTATTTCCCCTTTGCTGGTTACCACCTGCAACAATAAATGTATTTGCATCACTTAAGTACTTATATCCAAAGCCGGTTGATTTGGTAAAATCCAGATCGATACCCATACTTGAACGCAATGTCAAAGCGGGAATAGGTTTGTATTCAAGGGCAAATGTTCCCTGCACACGGTTGCCCAGGGTATTGCTATAATTTTTTTCGATATCCAGCAGCGGGTTACCAACATTACCGGCAATGGAGGTATTACCATATTTACCACCTTCTTTTGCCACAACAAATGGAGCAGCCCTGTAGGCACTGTTGAAAGCGCCAAAATTGGCCCCTATCGCTTCACCTCTTGTATAAGAAACAAGCGTGCTTAATTTCAGCGCATTGGTTATCCTGTACTCGTTATTGGAACGGAGCGTAAAACGCTTGTATTTATTTTGTACCTGTATGCCCTCTTCATTGAGATAGCCGGCACTCAGGAAATAAGTTATTTTTTCATTACCACCCGACATTGACAGGTTATGATTCTGCTGAAATGCTCTTTGCAGGATCACATCGTACCAATCCGTATTGGCGCCTTTAAGCTGTGAAGCAGTAACCAGGCTGTCACCACTTCCATAATAAATATTCGCTTCATTCAGATAACCTGCATATTGATTTTCACCAGCCATATTCACCAAACTGGTTGCTTCCCTGATTCCTGCGTTGGCATCATAATTAAACACCATCTTGCCGGTCTTTCCTTTTTTTGTTGTGATGATGAGCACCCCGTTCGCAGCACGCATACCATAGATCGCTGTGGCACTTGCATCTTTTAATACGTCCAGTGAAACGATATCCGCCGAATTGATATTCCGGATATCTTCTGTGATCACTCCATCTACTACATACAGCGGATTGGCACCACCAAGCATTGTACCAGTACCACGTACACGTACGGTAGGTAATGAGTTAGGTTCGCCGGAACTGATGATCTGCACACCGGCTACTTTTCCCTGGATTGCCTGAGTAGCTGTCTGAACCGGCTGTTTAGCAATGTCGGCACCTTTGATCGAAGCAACGGAACCAGTCAGATCCCTTCTACGCGATGTACCATAACCTACTACGACAACCTGGTCCAGCGCCCGTGTAGCAAGCGCAAGAGATACGCTGATATCTGTTCTTCCGCCCAACGCTATTTCCTGTATATCATACCCCACAGAAGAAATGAGCAGGGTTACATTTGCATCTGCCACTGTTATTGAAAAAACACCATCGTTGTTAGTGGTTACACCTGTCGTCGTTCCTTTTACCTGTACTGATGCCCCGGCAAGCGGTGCACCTCCTTCGCCGGTAACCTTACCGGTGATCGTAACATCCGGAACGGCGGTAGGATCTTCTTTTATCACTATCAGGTTATTCTCCATTACCTGGTATAATAACCTTGTTTTTTCCAGCAACCGGGCCAATACCTCAGCCAGGGTGGCATCTTTTACATTAATCGTTACTTTTCCACGGATATCTTCCAGCCCGGCGTTATAAAGAAACCGGTAATTGGTCTGCTTTTCAATCGACTTAAGCACACCGCTGATCTCCGCTTTTTTGACGTTCAGATTGATCTTATCCTGCCCAAACCCGGTGGCAGAAACGTTCAGGGTGAAGAAAAACAGTAATGCCGTGGTTAATTTCATAATAAGCAGAACTTTTGAAGGCAACGGTTTTTTTCGAACCGTTAATAAAGAATTCATATTTTTAGAATATTAGGGGTTAAACAATCCAACTCTCGCGGGTTGATGCTTCGAAACGTTTTGACCTTTATACGGAGAATGTTGGCGCATTCTCCGTTTTTCTTTTATTTCGGATGAAGATTATTGAGATGATCCAACAGATATTTCATTATTATTGATTTTATAGTTGATAGGAAATCCTTCTTTCAATGCTGCGAAAGCCTGTTCTACTGTCTCCCGTTCGAATGAACCATTCACATGCAGGCTTTTCACTTTTTCATCAGTGAATACTACAGTTATATTATACCATCTTTCCAGTTTGCGGGCCAGTTCTTCAAAACTGTCATCACGAAATTCCAGTCGGCTATAGAGCCATGCGGTTTCAAAACGTTCGTTCTCTTTTTTAGTGGAGTCAATTTTGGTAATCGTAAAACTTACTGGTAGTTGTTTTACAGAAGATTCTATTTTCTCAGACAAAATTTCTTCTCCTTGTGCTGCTTGTTTGGGAAGAGTAAGTTTCTGATTAGGCTTTAATTCAATCGTAGTTGTTTTGCCCTCACCCTGTCTTGTTACATTTACCAGCCCTCTATACAGGGTTGTTTCTACATTTATATCTTCCGGGTAAGCCTTTACATTAAAAGCAGTGCCCAGCACTTTTATATCAATACCGGAGGTATGAACAATAAAAGGTTTGGATATATTTTTTATTATGTCAAAAAATGCTTCTCCTTCCAATCTTACTTCCCTTGTAGCGCCGGTAAAATCATTCTGGTAAAACAATTTGGACCCTGCATTCAACCATACGGTCGATCCATCAGGTAATAAAGAACGCGAGCGGCTGCCATTTTTTGAAATGATGGCTTCCTGCTTTATATTATCTGAAGCGATGGGAGGCCTTTTATTCACCAGCCAAAACCATCCACCAGTAACCAGCAAGAAAAATAGTGATGCCGCAATGTATAAGCGACGACGGGAAATCCTTCTTTGAGGGAAGATCTCAGGTTCCGCGTCTGCGGTTTCAGCTTTTCTGATTATCCTTTCGATGCTTGTTTTTGTGCGATAATTATCTTCTGTGGGGTGATCTTTTTCCGTCCAGATCCTGGAGAGTAGCTCATATTGCTGCTGTAAGGATTCATCCTGGGCAAGAAGCTGTGAGAACTCTTCCAGTTCCTGCGAATCAGCTTCGCCATTGAGTGCCCTCGCCATTAAATGCCAAATCCGGGTGGTAGAATCCATGCAGCAATCGTCGTTGTCCAATAAAGGACAGCGAATGGAACCCGATCTACTAAAAGAATGTTAACTTTTTTTAGAATTCCTTCCTGCGGAGCGCATTTACCTGGGAATTGAACTTTAAAGGCCGGGCAATCTCCAGGGATGCGCAGATCCGTCTTACAGCAATTGCCATCTGCGCGTCAATGGTATTGACGGAAATATTGAGGATTTCTGCTACCTCCTTGTATTTAAGGCCATCTTCCCGGATCAGCTTAAAGATCATCTTACAACGAGGCGGTAATGAGTCAATTGCGTGATGCATTTTGTTCATCATCTCCGAAGTGATCATCAGGTCGTAAGGGTCTGAGGCGAATTCATCGACCGTACTATCTAAATAATCAAAAGGGGCTGCAACCAGTTCCTTTGCTTTCTGCGAAAGTGTATTGAGGGATTTATTCTTGACCGCTACGTAGAGGTAAACAGTAATATTTTCGATAGCACCGATCATTTGCCGGCCCGACCAGATTTTTACAAACACATCCTCTACCAGTTCTTCCGCTATTTCTTTGGAGCGAACCAGCGAAAAGGCAAACTGCGTAAGCTTTTTGCCAAAATGAAGATAAAGCTGCGTAAAAGCGGCTTCATCATTTTGGGCAATCCGGGTTTGCAGTTCCCTTAACTGAACTATAGTATGAAGTTCGTTTACAGGCAATCGGTGACAGTGATGGGTAAAGCTAAAACAAACGTTCGATATACGTAAATATTCTTAAGGTTACAATCAGGGCTTCCATTCATGCAAAATCTGTAAATGAATTGACTCAATGTGAATTATAAATGCAGCAGTCAAAATTTTTATTAGTTAATATGATTTGGGGACACGGGGATAAGAGGGTGTATCTCTGTCAATTATTTACGAAATGCTGTTTTTGTGGTTTACGCAGTGATACTTCCTCCAGCTGAGATAAAATACATACGGTATTGGGAAATTGAATTAAAATAAATAACCCTATTAATTATTAGTCAAAATAACTAACTATGTATCAACATAATATAAATTTTCAAGTTTCAATAAATTATCAAATATTTGATAATTATTAATAATTATCAAATATTATGTACTTTTAAAACAGTCAATCTCGTCATGAATCATCAAGTTTTCGAACGATTATCAACCAGTAGCGATGAAAAAATTAGAACCGCCACCGTTCACGTCATTAAGTAAGATAAGTCACGCCGCAATTCAAATGCTGATCGATGAGCAAATGACGCCAATATTTACAAAAATAAATGAAGAATATTACTATTGGGATAAAGTAAAACATCAACCTTTACCCGATGGCATTACTCATAAAGAGGTTTGGAGTATTGTAAAAAGAAGAAGAAAAAATACACCTTATCGTATCACTTTTGGGGGACATAAATTTTACTGGAACCTAAACAGCCGGCTACAAGCCATCCTCCATTTTCTTGACATGAATATTGGAGGAACTCTTGAATCAACATCAATAATTTCGAGAGAAGACAAAAACAGATACCTGTTAAGTTCAATAATGGAAGAAGCAATAGCTTCAAGTCAGATCGAAGGAGCAGTTACAACGAGAAAACACGCGAAGGAAATGCTACGGAAAAATATAAAACCAAGAAACCATTCCGAGCAAATGATCTATAACAACTATGTTACTATTCAAAATATCTTAGAAATTAAATCCGAACCGCTCACATTAGAGAGGTTATTAAATATACACAGGCTTGTAACAACGAATACATTATATGCTGAAAAAGAGGAAGGATTTTTAAGAGACAATGATGATATAAAGATCATAGATACGGTAGACGGATCTGTTGTTCACCATCCTCCCCCTGTATCAGAGCTGAATGATTTATTAAAAGACCTGATTCATTTTTTTAACGAGGATGACCCTAAGTTGTTCATCCATCCTATAGTTAAGGCCTGCATTATCCATTTTATGATGGGATTTATACACCCCTTCACCGATGGAAATGGAAGAACTGCCAGGGCATTATTCTATTATTATTTATTAAAGAAGGAATACTGGCTTACTGAATATTTATCAATATCCAGGTTGATTTTGAAGTCTAAAGCATCATATGCAATGGCTTATTTATATGCTGAAACGGATGAAAATGACCTGACTTACTTTATTATTTACAACCTCCGGACCATGAAATTGGCGTTTGAAGAATTGCGGATATATATTAAAAGAAAAAATGAAGAGAAAAAATTAATAACGGAGTTTATTGGTGTAGATGGGTTGTCATACCGGCAGGCTTTAATTCTGGAATGGTACAGGGAGGAAAAAGGGATAATATTATCCGTGGCGGAAACGAGTAAGCGATTGGGTGTGTCATACATGACAGCCCGCACCGATTTGACAGAACTGATTGCCAAGGGCTATTTACAATCAAGAAATATGAACAAATTAAGTAAAGGATATATAAAAGGGGACAAATTTGATTCCCTTTTAAATCGTGCGAAAAAGAATTAATTCAGGTTACCGGCTCTCTTTTCCGACTCCTTTGTCCAATTGTTGTGATAGTTGCCATAAATATATACTTACACCCGTTAGGTTTTTGTAAATTCGCTGAATATTGATCGCCTATGTCAGTGCAGGAATTAGAGAAAATCTTCCAGGATAAAGTAGATGAAGAAATCAAGATCGAGCCGAAAGACTGGATGCCGGAAGCATATCGCAAGACCCTGGTGCGCCAGATCAGTCAGCATGCGCATAGTGAGATCGTTGGTATGCTTCCCGAAGGCACCTGGATCACCCGGGCTCCTTCCCTGAAAAGAAAGGCCATCCTGCTGGCAAAAGTACAGGACGAGGCCGGACACGGTTTATACCTTTATTCAGCTACAGAAACATTGGGTACCAGCCGTGAAGAAACCATCAATGACCTGCATACTGGCAAAGCCAAATATTCTTCTATTTTCAATTACCCCACGCTTACCTGGGCCGATATCGGCGCTATTGGCTGGCTGGTAGATGGCGCAGCAATATTGAACCAGGTCATGCTTTGTCGTACTTCTTATGGCCCCTATGCCCGGGCAATGGTACGCATCTGCAAAGAAGAGAGTTTTCATCAGCGCCAGGGTTTTGAGATCCTGCTTAAATTATCGCAGGGTACAAAAGAACAAAAAGAAATGTGCCAGGATGCAATCAATCGCTGGTGGTGGCCATCCCTTATGATGTTTGGTCCTAAAGACAGCGAAAGCACCAATAGTGATCAAAGCATGAAATGGAAGATCAAACGGAAAACAAATGATGAGCTCCGGCAGAATTTTGTAGATATGTGCGCGGAACAGGTAAAAGTATTGAACATGGTGCTGCCTGATCCCGATCTGAAATGGAACGACAGTACAAAGCGCTATGATTTTGGTGAAATAAACTGGGATGAATTCTGGAATGTGGTAAAAGGAAACGGCCCCTGCAATAAAGAACGCGTAGCGGCAAGAAAAAAAGCCTGGGATGAAGGGGAATGGGTGCGTGAAGCGGCAACGGCCTATGCGCAGAAACGTGCTAATAAAGTTCCTGGTTCTTAGTTCAGGGTTCAAAGTTCTTATGACCGAACATCTTTATATTTTAAAATCCAAATTCTAAAGTGAACTATCTGCTTTAATAACGTTGAACCCTAAACTAAGAACCAGGAGCTTCGAAAATTATTGAACTTGTAACTTGAAATCCGTACATTATCTTTAGGGGAATGTCATCCCAACTAAAGAAAACCCTTGGACCCGTTATGCTTTGGGGCATGGGCGTTGGTTATGTTATCTCCGGTATGTATTTCGGATGGAACCTCGGTCTCGCAGCAGGCGGCACATATGGGCTGGCCATCGCTACTTTTTTTATTATTATTCTTTACATCACTTTTACTTTTTCTTATACCGAACTGGCCTGTGCTATTCCAAAAGCCGGGGGTGTGCTGGATTATGCAAATAAAGGACTCGGAAAAGATTGGGGATTCATAGCCGGTATGACGCAAATAGTTGAATTTGTATTTGCTCCGCCCGCTATTGCTGCAGCCATCGGCGCTTATTTTCATATTTTTTTTCCGCAAATACCTGTCTCTGCAATCGCGATAGTTGCCTATGTGCTTTTTACTGCATTGAATATTTATGGGGTAAAAGCGGCAGCTACTTTCGAACTTATCATTACCATTTTTGCCGTTTTTGAATTATTACTTTTTGCTGGTGTTGCATTGCCTCATTTTGAGTTAAAGAATATCCAGCTGAATGCATTCCCTTTTGGCTGGGAAGGCGTATGGGCTGCCATACCTTTTGCTATCTGGTTTTTCCTGGCTATCGAAGGTGTTGCCAATATCGCCGAAGAAACCATCAACCCACAACGAAATATCCTGCGCGGTTTCGGATCAGCTTTGATCACATTGATCATCTTATGCATACTCACCTTCCTTGCAGCAGTAGGCGTGGGTGGTTGGGAAAAGATTGTTTATCCTTCACCAGGCATGCCTGCATCCGATTCTCCTTTGCCCTTAGCTCTGGCACAGATCACCGGCAATAGCGGTTGGCTTTATCATTTACTGATCACTATCGGATTGATGGGACTGGTCGCTTCCTTTCATGGTATTATCCTCGCCGCAGGCCGTGCCACTTTTGAATTTGGAAGAGTAAAATACATACCCGCCATTTTTGGAAAAGTGCATACGCGGTTCCGTACTCCTGCGAACGCATTAGTGATAAATATGTTTGTTGGCATTCTTGCATTACTTACCGGTAAGACCGCCGAGATCATTACCATTGCCTGTTTTGGCGCACTCAGCTTGTATGTATTGTCCATGTTATCAGTCATTGCTTTAAGAAAAAAAGAGCCGCTCATGACAAGGCCCTTTCGCGTTCCTTTTTATCCCTATTCTCCTATTATCGCATTGGTCATCGCATTTGTTTCGCTCATTGCAATGACAACCCTTAATACACGACTGGCGCTGATCTATTTTGGCATACTTGCGCTTTCCTATATTTGGTTTCATTTTATAGTAAAAAAAACACTCCATGGCCCAGCAGATAACGATTAAAGAAGTTTTAAAAAAACTGGCCGACAGCGATATCCAAAAAGTAAAACTGGCTGTCACGGACATAGATGGGATATTACGCGGCAAGGTAATCAGCCTGGAAAAATTTTCTGCTATTGCAGAAAAAGGATTCGGGTTCTGTGATGTGGTATTTGGCTGGGATGCAGCAGACGCTGCGTATGATAATGCGACAGTAACGGGTTGGCATACTGGATATCCCGATGCTATCGCCTCTGTTGATATTCAAACGTTCAGACAGGTGCCCTGGGAAAATGAGCTGCCTTTTTTTCTGGCAGATTTCAGTGGCATGAAAAATAATCTATCGCCTGTTTGTCCCAGGACTTTATTAAAAAAGATCAGGCAGCAGGCCAGCGATGCAGGATATATCGCTAATTTTTCACAGGAGTTTGAATGGTTCAATTTTATAGATAACCGGGATGAGTTGTATAAGAATAATTTCCGGGACCCTCAGCCTATCACGCCCGGTATGTTTGGCTATTCAGTGCTCAGGGCTTCTCAACAGGGGAATTATTTTCATGATCTTTTTGATTCGCTCCGCAAAATGAATATTCCTCTTGAAGGCATTCATACGGAAACCGGTCCTGGTGTATATGAAGCCGCAATAACATACTCTGAAATACTCGAAGCCGCCGACAGGGCTGTACTTTTTAAAAGCAGTGTAAAAGAAATCGCATACAGGCATGGCATCATCGCATCCTTCATGGCTAAATGGAATGAAGACTTGCCTGGCTGCAGCGGGCATGTACATCAAAGTCTGTGGTCAGCCGATCAGAAAGTCAATTTGTTTCACGATAAGAAAAATAAACAGGGCATCAGCTCCGTAATGGAAAGTTATATTGCCGGTCAATTATTTTGTCTTCCTTTTATATTGCCGATGTACGCGCCAACGGTAAATAGTTATAAACGACTGGTAGAAGGAGCATGGGCACCTACCACGCTTACCTGGGCCGATGACAACCGGACCACGGCACTGAGGGTACTGGCAGGCAGCGCCAGTTCCACACGACTGGAAACAAGAGTGGTTGGTTCCGATTCCAATCCTTACCTGGCCATGGCCGCTTGTCTCGCATCGGGACTATATGGTGTAAAGAATAAGATGAAACTAAAAACAGCTGCTACAAAAGGAAGCGGGTACGCGGACACAAAGAACGGAACCCTGCCAAAGAATTTATGGGAAGCGACACAGGCGATGAAAGGCTCGACGCTTGCGAATGAATTATTTGGAGAGAAATTCGTTAGCCATTTTGCTGGTACAAGGGAGTGGGAATGGAAACAATTTTCTAAAGTGGTGACCGACTGGGAGCTGAAGAGATATTTTGAGATCATTTAGAAAAAGAAATTCAAAACCGGAGTTCATCAGGTGATACGGAAGTTATTTTAGAATTTTGCATTCTAAATAAATTAATTAACACAGGTCAGCTGGACCTCTACGATTGCTTTTCATATGTTTACGATAATATTTTACTATTCATTCTAATAATAATTAGTGGCATATGAGTTTTGACAAAGTATACCAGTATAATTTTCCAACAACAATACGTTTTGGCCCCGGCGCTATTAAAGAGTTGCCCGACTACCTGCTACAAAATAAATTATCCCGTCCGCTGATCGTGACAGATCCGGTGATTGCGCAGCTTCCTTTCTTTACAACCATTATTAAAGACCTTGAAAAAAGGAATATCTCGGCCGGGGTGTTTTATGATATCCATAAAAATCCTGTCAAGTCAGACGTGTACAAAGGTGTAGATGTATGGGACCATAGCGACAGAGACTGCGTGATCGGTATTGGGGGTGGCGCAGCCCTGGATGTGGCAAGGGCGATCGTACTGAGAATTTATCACCGGGAGGACCTTTTTAAATATGATGACCTGATTGGAGGCGATGTATATGTTACCAATGATGTTCCGCATTTTATTACTGTGCCCACTACCGCCGGTACCGGCAGTGAAGTAGGTCGCAGCGCAATTATCGCAGATGATGATACACACCAGAAAAAGATCTTATTCTCTCCAAAATTACTTGCAAAGATCGTTTTCGCAGATCCTGTATTGACCATGGACCTGCCTCCATTTATTACGGCAGCAACGGGCATGGATGCATTGACGCATAATATGGAAGCTTTTCTTGCAAAGAACCCTCACCCCATCTGTGATGGCATAGCGCTGGAAGGAATCTCGTTGATAAAAGATTCGCTGGAAACAGCCACAAAAGAATCAAGCCTCGAATCGAGGAGTAAAATGCTGATCGCTTCTATGATGGGCGCAATTGCCTTCCAAAAAGGATTAGGTGTGGTGCATTCCCTTGCTCATCCCTTATCTTCCTTGCTGGACACACACCATGGACTTGCCAATGCAGTGAACATTCCTTATGGCATGCAATTCAATATCGCAGGGTCTGAAGAAAAATTCCGTCGCATCGCCCGTACGCTTGAATTAAAAGAGGAGACAGGTGATGCCGTAGTAAGATACCTGTTTGATCTGAATACCTCTTTACAGATCCCACATAAACTAAGAGACATCCATGTAAAAGAAGAACACCTGGATACACTGGCTGATCTTGCTTTCGCGGATTTTGCACATCCTAACAATCCAAAACCTGTAAGCAGGGCAGATTTCAGAAATCTCTATGCCAGCGCTCTATAAAATTTAAAACTCTTTTCCAGCAAAGGAAATTAGTTTTGAGTTTGTAGTCTCAATTTTAAATTGGTTATGACAATTGGATTAACATATACCGGCGATCAGCAAAAACACCAGAATTATATAAACTGGCTCAAGGGAAACGAGCATATCAGGGTTATTGAATTATCTGCCGAAAAAAACAATGCTGCGGCCCTCGGTGATTGTGACGGTCTCGTATTATCAGGAGGTATTGATATTAATCCAGCCATGACGGGAGGAGAAAAAACATACCCTAATCAACCATCACAAGGCTGGAATACAGACCGCGATGTTTTTGAAAAAAATCTATACCAAACCGCTTTAAAAAACCAACTTCCTTTATTAGGCATTTGTCGCGGTCTGCAACTGGTGAATGTGCTACAAGGTGGTACGCTTATCAATGACCTGGGCCAGCTGAACAGTACCCATAAAAATGATGGAAGAGATAAAGAACATATTACCACTATCCGGCAAAATACTTTATTAAGGGAAATAGTAAAAGTGGAGAACGGAGAAGTGAACAGCGCTCATCACCAGTCGGTCCAAACCCTGGGCAAAGATCTTATGACCAGTAGCCTGGCCCCTGATGGTACCATTGAAGGAATAGAATGGGAAGATAAAACAGGTAAAGCATTCATGCTTTGTGTGCAATGGCATCCCGAAAGAATGTTTAGCTTTCCACACTCTCCCTTATCTGAAAATATCCGTGATCGTTTTATTGAAGAGATCCGCAAATCAATCGCATTAAAAAAATGAAAATCATCAACCCTGCCACCGAAGAGCTGATCCGTGAAATAGCGGACGATACAAAGAAAACCATCGAGGAAAAATATAGTCTTTTACAGGCTGCACAGCCCGCCTGGGCAACTGTTGCTTTGGAAAAACGTATCCAGTGTATTAAAAAATTCCATGCATTGCTGGAAGAAAGAAAGGAAGAACTGGCCATAACCCTTACCAACGAAGTAGGAAAACCATTGCAGCAATCCTATAACGAATTGAATGGCGCACGCGGCCGGGTTCAGTTTTTTATTGATAATTCACCCAGGTGGCTGGCGGAAGAATGGATCACGCCGGAGGGCGCTACAAAAGAAAAGATCGTATACGAACCGCTGGGCATCATTGGTAATATCTCTGCATGGAATTATCCATACCTGGTTGGTATCAATGTGATCATACCCGCCCTTATTGGTGGCAATGCTGTTTTTTATAAACCTTCTGAATATGCACTGCTTACCGGCCTGGCTATCCGGCAGCTGCTTATTGATGCAGGCATTCCCGAAGATTGTTTTCAGTTGGCTATTGGTAAAGGAGAGATAGGAGCGCACTTACTCGATCTTCCTTTAAACGGTTATTTTTTTACAGGCAGTTACCGCACAGGCAAAATGATCGCAGAGAAAGTAGCTGCTAAACTGGTACCCTGCCAGCTTGAACTCGGAGGTAAGGATCCGCTCTATGTAATGGACGATATAGCAGATATAGACAAAGTAGCTGGTGCAGCGCTTGAAGGTGTGGTTTATAATAACGGGCAAAGTTGCTGCGCTGTTGAAAGGATCTATGTACAGGAAAAAATATACGACCAGTTTGTAAAATCATATACAGAGCAGGCGGCTAAACTGGTCATTGGCGATCCCCTGGACCCATCCACAGAAATCGGTCCTTTAAGTAGAAAAGAACAGAAAGAATTTTTGATCGACCAGATCATTGATGCAAAAGATAAAGGTGCAACGATCCTGGCCGGCGGTCAGGGCATCAACCGCAAAGGATATTTTATTGAACCCACGGTACTCATCAATGTTCATCATGAGATGAAAGTAATGAAAGAAGAGTCCTTTGGCCCGGTGACCGGCATACAAAAAGTAAAGGATGATGAAGAAGCATTACAATTAATGCAGGATACTGAATATGGGCTCACCGCTGCAATTTACTCGCACAGCCAGGAGCGGGCAGAAGCATTGATGAAAAAAATAAATACCGGTACTGTATACTGGAATTGCTGCGACCGCGTAAGCGCTACGCTACCCTGGTCTGGCCGCAAACACTCAGGACTGGGAGCCACTTTATCTTACCAGGGCATCCGGGCATTTGTGCAACCGAAGGCGTATCATTTGAGGTCGGAGTAAGCTAGTTGAATGAAAAATTCAAAAGTAAAAATTCAAAAATAGTCTCCGTGTCACTTGAGGAACTCCGGTTTTGAGTTTATATTCACCCCCGGTTTAATCTAGCAACTGGGTTAGGTTGTTATATGAGTATTGTTCGCTACCAGGTTTATAACTGAGTGTTTTTCAATACAAATGCATGTATTTATTTCGTTGCCCGGTATTTTCCGCGACACTCTCAAAGTACTTCCTGATAAATTCGTCCTGACTCATCCTGCAATCCAAACCCAATCCAAAAAAAATGGTGACCTTTGCGCTACAAACCGGAAACGAGCACATATGAATACTTTTCCCAAGAAATTTTATTATGGAGATATCCCCGAGGATAAGATCGGCGGCACCATTCCTGAGACAACTACTGGCAAAAAAAATGACTGGCCGCTATGGGAAGTTTTTATCCGCAGTAAACAGGGTCTTGATCATAAACATGTAGGCAGCCTGCATGCTACTGATGCCAAAATGGCCATCGAAAATGCGAGAGATGTATATACTCGGCGCATGGAAGGAGTGAGCATCTGGGTGGTGGAATCGAAGTATATCCATGCCAGTAATCCCGACGAATCGGAAAGCATGTACGAACCAAGTAATGATAAAGTATACAGGCATCCCACTTTTTATGACCTGCCTGATGAAGTGAATCATATGTAAGCCTTTTAAAAGAAAAAGTACTTTCTGAGTAAATCATGTGCTCAGGTTTTTCGTTTCTGCAAGAAATTTTATACAATGAAATCGTCGCAACATACTGATAGTTCAACAGATCATTTGATCAATTACTTGCTGCATCTTGCCGATAACACACTGATCCTCGGTCATCGCAATAGTGAATGGTGTGGACATGGTCCTGTACTGGAACAGGATATAGCGATCACCAATATCTCACTCGACCTGATCGGGCAGGCAAGAAATTTTTATCAGTACGCGGCTACGCTTATCGGGGGCGATAGTACAGAAGATACACTTGCTTACCTGAGAAATGCTGGTGATTTTAAGAATTGCCTGCTGGCAGAGCAACCAAAGGGTGATTGGGCGATTACCATACTGCGGCAATTCCTGTTCAGCAATTATCAAAACCTCTTATACCAGCAATTGCAACATAGCAATGATGAACAAATAGCTGCAATTGCCATCAAATCATTAAAAGAAGTCACCTACCATCTTCGATGGAGTAGCGAATGGGTCATTCGGCTTGGAGATGGCACTACGGAAAGTCATGACAGGGTACAGGCTGCAATAAATACACTTTGGCCCTATACAGGCGAGCTTTTTGAACCAGCAGTGTATGAACTGCAAGCTGCCGCGGCCGGCACAGGTGTTAATCCGTCACAGTTGCATGAGCAATGGAAACAGAAAGTGAATGAAATATTTGCTGAAGCTACATTGGCCCAGCCTGGTGATGCGCCAGGATCAATTAATGGAAAAGAAGGAAAACATGCTGAACATCTATCCGAAATTCTTGTTGAATTACAACACCTGCAACGGGCATATCCCGGTGCTGAATGGTAAATGACACCTGTTGCGCATAAAACAGCTTCTTCCATATGGTCGCTACTTGAAAAAGTAATGGATCCCGAAGTGCCCGTCCTTTCTATAATAGACCTGGGCATTGTAAGAGACGTACATGCAGATGGCGAAGAAGTTGAAGTAACGATTACACCAACCTATACAGGCTGTCCCGCGATGGATGTGATCAGCATTGGTATCAAAATGGAACTGCTCGCACATGGGTATAAAAAGATCACAGTCAAGCAGGTCTTATCTCCTGCCTGGACCACCGACTGGATGAGCGAAGACGGCAAACGAAAATTAAAAGAGTACGGTATTGCACCGCCAAATCCTAAACAACAGGTATGCAGTGATACATTATTCGCGGCAGATGAAGCCGTACAATGCCCGCATTGCAGTTCCTGGCATACCAGGCGAATCAGTGAGTTTGGAAGTACTGCATGCAAAGCGTTATATCAATGCAATGATTGTATGGAACCTTTTGATTATTTCAAGTGCCACTAAGGGTTTAATGAGAAAATAAGGATAGAAGAGTGTAGGTTTTTTTAATTCGATATTCACAAAGTATGCTGTGTAAATAAACAGACAAGGTTCGCTATAATAAAATCTATATTCTTTTACCCTCATTTTCTCATTAAACTCTTAGCTTGCAATAAATCCCATGCATGCCTTCTATACTTTTTGAAATAAAAGACTCCATCGGTATCATCACACTCAATCGCCCTGACAGACTAAATTCATTCAACCGGGAAATGGCCCTGCTATTACAATCGGTACTGGATGATTGTAAGAGTAAAGATATAAGGGCCGTTTATATTACCGGCGCAGGTAAAGGATTTTCTGCCGGGCAGGATCTTGCAGAGGTAGCTGATCCCGACGGACCGGGAATGGCACGCATTCTAAGTGAACATTATAACCCTATCGTCACAAGAATACGTAAACTGGAAAAACCGGTAGTAGCTGCTGTTAACGGTGTAGCCGCTGGTGCTGGAGCTAATCTTGCCCTGTGCTGCGATATTGTTGTAGCAGCCAGAACCGCTTCTTTCATTCAGGCATTTTCAAAGATCGGCCTCATCCCTGATACCGGCGGTACCTATATACTTCCAAGACTTATCGGCTGGCAAAAAGCATCTGCCCTGATGATGCTGGGCGAAAAAGTAACTGCTGAGGACGCGGAAAAAATGGGAATGATATACAAAGTCATACCGGAAGATAATTTTTCTGAAGCTGCATTGAAGATAGCCGGTACGCTGGCACAAATGCCTACAAAGGGATTGGCATTTACCAAACAGATTTTATCCATTTCATTCACCAGTTCATTTGAAGAACAATTGCATGATGAAGATCTTTACCAGCAAAGAGCTGCGGCCACTGCTGATTATAAAGAAGGTGTCAATGCGTTTTTGGAAAAAAGATCTCCTTCATTTAAAGGTGAATAAATTTATAATGACCGCTCATGTCAAATGAAAAAGACCAGTTGGCTATTAATGTGGTAGCAAATATGATAGAAAACGACCTGTTTTCCAGGTGGCTTGGTATTGAAGTGCTGGAAGTAAAAATGGGATATAGCAGGATAAAAATGACCGTGCGTTCTGAAATGATCAATGGCTTTGGTATTGTTCACGGAGGTATTGCCTTTTCATTAGCCGATAGCGCTTTTGCTTTTGCCTGTAATAACCGGAATAATCTTTCGGTGGCCCTTGATACTTCTATCAGTTTTACCAAACCCGTACACGTGGGAGACTTACTGATGGCAGAGGCAAAAGAAATGCATAATGGAAAGTCGACAGGCATCTATCATATCACTATTACCAACCAGCATGGTAAGACCGTAGCGCTTTTTAAAGGCACTTGTTTCAGAACAGGTAAACCACTTTTGACTGATACAGGTATAAATTAGTTTCCGGTAATGAGTAAATTAACATGTGCCGTCATCGGTACGGGTCATATTGCGCAGACAGTGCATATTCCGGGTTTCATTGCTGCAGCCGGTACAGAGCTGACCGCTATTTGCAGCAGGGATATTAAAAGAGCAAAAGAAATAGCCAAAGAATATTCAGTGCCATTGGCTTTTGATACTACAGATCAATTATTAAAAGAAGCGAAACCTGATATAGTGGTAGTATGTACACCCAATGCATTTCATTATGATGTGGTGATAAAAGCATTGAGGGCTGGTTGTCATGTTTTTTGTGAAAAACCTGCTGCTACCAATTATGCACATGCCAGGCATATGGCGGAGGTGTCGATACAGGCAGATCGCCTGCTTGCCTATAATTTTCCTTTCCGTCAAAAGCCAGAAACAGCTGTAATCAAACAAAGAATTGCTGAAGATTTTTTTGGCACAATCTATCATATCAATGCTCGTTTTTTACGAAGAAGGGGCATACCACATTGGGGAAATTTTATCAATAAGGACATACAGGGCGGCGGTGCCCTGATGGATATTGGCATACATATCCTCGATCTTGCATTACATGTATTGGGTTTTCCTCCTGTAAAAAATGTATTGGCCAGCACCTATGATCTGATTGGCAAACAGGAAAGTACCGCCATCGGAGAAAAATGGGACCATACTAAATTTACCGTGGAAGATGCCTGTTTTGCCCATCTCAATTTTCAGAACAAGAGCTCAATCACATTACAGGCAGCTTTCGCGCTTAACACAAAGACAGACCGCGACACGAATATGGAGATCTTTGGCAGTAAAGCTGGCGCTTTATTATCTCCATTTGAATTGTACAGGGACAAAAATGGAGAAGCCGAGATTATCAATACCTCTTTCCCCGAAAAAAATATTCAGCAATCATCCATTGAAACATTCATCAAAGCCTGCGAAGGAACAAAAACAAATATCTGTACTGCTACTGAAGGCGCGCAATTGCAGCAATTGATTGAAATGATGTACAGTACTGCAATTTAATGCGGTGGACATAGAGAAAGTATTGTTTCCATGTAAATAACTATCTTTAAGAAGACACTATTTTTACAACTAACCAATTGCCGCTTATGAAAAGAATATCTGCATGGGCGAAACACCATTCTCTGGCAGCTCGCATCTGTATTACAGTTATTAAAATAATATTGGTATGGATGGCCTGGGTAACAGGCAACGGTCTTCAGGAACTCAACCTGTATATTCCTGGTGAAATTTGTGCCATTGTTGCGCTGGTTTTATTACTGATCGTGCTTTTATATCCTTCAAATAAAACAGGCAGGACGGGACAAAACAGGTCATATGCATTTCGGAAAAGCTGCGATTTTATGTTAAGCGCCTGTTCTTTTTTGCTTATTGTGACCATTGTAAACACAGGCTTCCTGGTTGGTCAGACCAGTAGTTCTTATGCCAGCACAACGGCCCTTTCCAGCCTGGACAAGCGGCCCACAGCTGAAGAAATTTTGCAATCGTTAAAAACCCGGGATAAGCACTCTCTGACGCGCCAGGAAAAAAGGATCTTGAAAAAAGAATTTAACCAGCAATTAAAAAATTATATCAAGGCAAAGATCACCCGTAAGAAAGAAGCGGCGGATAAGGCATTGCTGATCATGCTCACAATTATTGGCGCCGTGGGGCTCATGTATCTTCTCGCGGCTCTTGTATGTACATTGTCCTGCAACGGTGCCGAAGCTGCCGCGGTTATACTCGCTATTATCGGGGCGGCAGGTATTATAGTCGGAACAGTTTTGATAATCAACCGGATCTCTAATCCACGGCGGCGACGGATCAAAAACACATCACTGAAAGATGCTGGCTAACATATATTTGTATTTTTCTTTTTTAAATGTTCAGCTGAAATGATCTATTCATATAATAGTTTTATACCGGTCATTCATCCGTCTTCTTTTATTCATCCGCAGGCTGCTGTCACCGGCAATGTGATCATTGGAAAAGATTGTTATATCGGCCCAGGTGCTGCATTGAGAGGCGACTGGGGGCAGATCATCATTAGTGATGGTTGTAATGTACAGGAAAACTGTACAATCCATATGTTTCCCGGTGTAACTGTATTGCTTAAGAAAGGTGCACATATTGGTCATGGTGCTATTATTCATGGCGCAACAATTGGAAAAAACTGCCTGGTGGGAATGAATGCGGTGATCATGGATGAGGTGAGTCTTGGTGATAATAGTATTGTGGGGGCGCTGACCTTTATTAAAGAGGGAGAAAAAATTCCGGCAAGAAGTGTAGTAGTCGGCAACCCTGGTAAGATCATAAAAAAAGTAACAGACCAGATGATGGCATGGAAAACAAAGGGAACCGGGATCTACCAGTCTTTACCGGCAACATTGCATAAAACGCTGCAGGTTTGTGAACCGCTGAGAAAAAAACCGGCATCAGCCAGCTCGCTTAAAAAATCCTACAGATCGTGGAAGCAACAGTGATGGTGGAACCTATAAGGTTCTGTTTACAACCCGTCCATTGTCTCCGCCTGAACCTATAAGGTTCCGTTTACAACCC
>CAZGSG010000023.1:0-31579 GCA_964528095.1 uncultured Terrimonas sp. | reverse complement strand
GTTTAACCCGTACGACGATTTAGCAAACCGTTCCTTTCGGCCACTCAGGCACCTCTCCTTTCCCTTCTTATAAGGGGTGGCAAAAATAAAGATAAATTGCTTTCCGGCAAATCTTTTAGCGATGCTGGCATAAAAAAACCCGCCGTCGCTAAAGCTATGGCGGGTCTTCTGGCTATTTTTTAGGATCACATGGCTGCCAATTGCACTTTTTGCTGCAACTCCAGTACGTTTTCCCTGAATATCGTATCAGTATCCATCAAATCTTTTACGGTCTGGCAGGAGTGAATGACCGTGGTATGGTCTCTTCCGCCAAAATGCTCACCGATTGTCTTTAATGAATTCTTTGTAAATGCCTTTGCAAGGTACATAGTGATCTGCCTTGCCTGAACGATCTCCCTTTTACGTGTTTTCTGTAAGAGTTTATCGTACGACACATCAAAGTACTCACATACCATTCGCTGAATGGTTTCAATAGTGATTTCCTTACTGGATGATTTTACAAAATTACGTAACACTTTTTTCGCTAAATCTAGGTCTATCTCCCTCCTGTTAAGCGAAGATTGTGCCAACAGTGATATCAGGGCGCCTTCAAGTTCCCTTACATTGGTATTGATATTATACGCTATGTATTTCACCACTTCTTTGGGCATTTCCAGGCCATCATTCTTCATTTTCTTTTCCAGGATCTCTATCCGGGTGTCATAATCCGGAATCTGCAGATCGGCACTCAATCCCCAGCGGAAACGACTCAATAAACGCTCCTGTACCCCATCGAGGTCCTTGGGAGATTTATCTGAAGTCAGAATAAGCTGTTTGTGAGACTGGTGAAGATGGTTAAATATGGCGAAAAAAGCATCCTGTGATTTTTCAGCTTTGCTGAAAAACTGTACGTCATCTATAATAAGCACATCGATCAGCTGGTAAAAATGGATAAAATCATTGATCGCATTGTTCCGGCTATGATCCATGAACTGATTAATGAACTTTTCAGAACTCACATATAGAACAACCTTATTGGGATTCGATCTTTTTACTTCATTTCCGATAGCTTGCGCCAGGTGTGTTTTACCAAGACCTACACCACCGTAAATAACCAGTGGGTTAAAAGAATTCGCACCTGGTTTCTCAGCAACTGTTTTTCCGGCACGTCGTGCTACCCTGTTACAATCACCTTCAATAAATGCTTCGAAAGTATAAATATGATTTAACTGCGGGTCAATCTGCATTTTCTTCAGACCCGGTATCACAAATGGATTTTTAACTGGATTATTTATAACAAGTGGAAAGTCCATTTCATTGTTTGAAAAAGTTTTGTACCCCTGTCCCGTTACATCCATCGTCAATGGCTTGTTCTTGCTGTTGCCACTGTCCACCATAATGCGATATTCCAGCCGGGCTTCTTTTCCCAATTCTCTCTTCAAAGTCTTTGCCAATAAATTTACATAATGCTCTTCTAAATATTCAAAGAAAAATTGGCTGGGTACCTGTATGACGAGGATGCTGTTTTTTAATGAAACGGGTCTTATTGGTTCAAACCATGTTTTGTAATGCTGCCATTCAACAATGTCCTTGATGATCTTCAAACAATTAGTCCATACCTTTTCAGCATTCTTCTCCATCAGTAAGTAAGCAATTTATATCTTGAGTTAAGAATTGTTGTTGTTCCAGTGGTCCAAAAAATAATCCACACAATGTCAATAAAAAAAGTTGGACAGGACGGCGAATATCACCATTTATCCGATAAAAAAAAATTTTTATTCACCTCTTTTTTAAGTTATTCTGGCAACACAAGGTTTCATCAACTTTACCTCGAAATTTTAGAAAAAAATCAAAAAGAAACCTCTTCCAAATAATACATTTTATGTATCATTCAAAGTAATATTTCCGGCACCACTTTAGGTTTTCAATAATTCAAAAAGGAATCAGGAACATGTATCTGCCTGATCCTAAAATCTCTATCTTCTAAAAGAGTTTTATGATCATGGATGATACCGATAGCTTTCCGCGGAGATAAAATGGATAACCCTTTCAAGATATAAATATTTACTTACTGTTACAAGAAAATATTTGACAAAATAAGCCTGCGGAATATTGTTTTATTGCCAGCTATAGCATATAAAACAATGTTAGACCCCTATCCCGGGCTTACACGGGTCGGCAGTCTCTTTACTTTCGTTCATCCTTTTATTTTGCAGACCTGTCCAATACCATGCTCCCAGGCTCAAAGACGCTCCCCGCCGGGACTTTTTTTATATTAGGGCCGTCTTTTGACCGGGAATTATTACATTTGTTCACACTAAACCAAACTGACTGTTATGAGAAAATCCCTAGCTGTAATGGCCCTCTTTCTTCTATCCTGCTCATCCCTGCTTGCCCAGTATACAAAAGGCAAAGCCGCATTTGGAGTAAAAACAGGGATTAACTTGAGTACATTCAGACCCGCCATCAAATATGATAACTATGATCCCAGCTTTAAAGTAGGATTTGTGCTGGGTGGTTTTGTAGAAATACCAGTCTCACCCCGCTTTGCAATTCAACCCGAGTTTTTATACTCTCAGCTTGGCGCAAATGCATTTGATGGTTTAAATAACTATGGTGATATAAAACTGAAGTATAATTATTTCTCTATCCCGATACTGGCCAAGTATAAAGCAACAAAAAGACTAACATTCATTGCCGGTGTTGAAAACGATTTTCTTATCAGGGCCCGCAAAAGAGATGATCTTGACCATGAAGTAAACGTAAGCAACGACATCAAAGATTTTGATTTTGTATACACCGCCGGTGCCGAGTTCTGGTTCAATGATCATCTGGTTGGAGGTGCCCGCTACCTGCATGGCAGCCAGGACGTAAGTATCACCAATGACAACAGTACGTTCTTTAACCAGGGCGTACAGGTGACTATCGGTTATAAATTTTCTGGCCGGGTAAAAAAACCAAAGACTAAAAAATAATACCTCCGGCTCAACTTTATTATATGAAAGCTGTTCTAACCGGACAGCTTTCTTTTTTATTCAATCATTCGTTTCAGGATAAAAACCTGGCCTTATGCAAAAGATCATCTCTTTAAAGCTGCTTCCTTCCGAAGCCGCTGACGAAAACACTATCTCGCAGTACATTGCGAAAACGGAAGCCGTCAATAGCGGCGATATTACCGGCTTTACGATCCTTAAAAGCTCTATCGATGCACGTGGAAAACAAGCCTGGGTCAATCTGACGGTAAAAGCATTTATCAAAGAACCCTTCCGGCTCCGGGAAATCCCTGTTTTCCATTTCAAAGACGTACACAATAGCGCCAGAAAAGTAATCATAATCGGTGCCGGCCCCGCAGGACTATTTGCCGGTCTCAAATTGCTGGAAGCAGGCATTCAACCCATTTTATTAGAACGCGGTAAAGATGTACGTGCCCGCCGGCGTGATCTGGCCCTGCTTAATAAGGAAGGAGAGGTAAACCCGGAAAGCAATTATTGTTTCGGGGAAGGTGGCGCAGGAACTTATAGCGATGGAAAATTATATACCCGGAGTTCCAAAAGAGGCGATATCAACCGGATACTGCATCTTTTTGTACATTTTGGCGCCGAGGAAAAGATATTATATGAAGCACATCCGCATATTGGCACCAATAAACTACCCCGGATCATTACTGCCATGCGCGAACAACTGGTGCAAAGCGGCGGCAAGGTATTGTTTGAAAAAAAGGTCACCGATTTTAGTATACAAAAAGACAGGATCACCGGGGTTATCACAGCTGATGGCGATTCCTTTACCGCTGATGCTGTAATTCTTGCAACCGGCCATTCTGCCAGGGATATTTTCCACCTGCTCCATGCAAAAAATATACAAATAGAAGCCAAACCATTCGCACTTGGTGTACGGGTAGAGCATCCGCAGTCATTGATCGATAGTACACAATACCATTGTAGCCCGGGCTTATCGGCCGAGACCTCAAGACCCGCCCATTTACCACCGGCATCTTATAGCCTGGTACAACAGGTGAATGGAAAAGGTGTTTTCTCCTTTTGCATGTGCCCGGGCGGCATCATCGCACCTGCAGCCACCGATCCCGGTGAGTTGGTGGTCAATGGCTGGAGCCCTTCTAAAAGAAATAATCCCTATGCCAATAGCGGTATTGTGGTGCAGGTACAGGACCAGGATCTGAAAGAGCTGATCGATTTTGAAAAGATAACCGGGCATACTGCAAAGACCTTATCCTCTCCCCTTGGCATGCTATACTTTCAGCAATATGTAGAACGGAAGGCTTTTAATGCAGGTGGAGGAAAATTTGTGGCCCCTGCGCAGCGCCTGGTGGATTTTACCAATAATAAAATCTCTTCTTCACTGCCCGATTGTTCTTATCTGCCAGGTATTCATGCTGTTTCTTTGAAAACAGTATTACCTCCGTCCATACACAACAGTCTTCAACTGGCATTTATAGAGTTTGGTAAAAAAATGAAAGGATACCTCACCAATGAGGCTGTATTGGTGGCAACAGAATCAAGAACCTCTTCACCGGTACGCATTCCCCGGCTGGCAGATTCATTGGAACATCCTCAGGTGAAAGGATTTTATCCCTGTGGCGAAGGCGCGGGTTATGCAGGAGGTATAGTAAGTGCCGCTATGGATGGTGAAAGAGTAGCGCAACAGATTGTTATCGTATCCGGCATTACTTCTTAATAAGAAGACCGTTCTCCGGCTTATCACTGCCATTCACCGAAATTTCGGTTGGTATTTACTATATCGGTTATTTTTGCCCCATAATTTTTTAAAATGGCTATACTGGAACTGAAACACCTGAAAAAATATTTTGCTACACAAAAAGCCGTGGACGATATCAGCCTTACCATAGAACAGGGGCAGATATTCGGACTATTGGGTCCAAACGGAGCGGGCAAAACAACCCTTATCCGGATGATCACCGGCATATTTTACCCGGATGAAGGAGAGATCATCTTTGACGGTAAAAAATTCGATCCGATCAACGACATCAGTAAGATCGGGTATATGCCCGAAGAAAGAGGTCTTTACAAAAAAATGAAGATCGGCGAACAAACCATGTACCTGGCCCAGTTAAAAGGACTAAGCCGTAAAGAAGCCCAGCAAAAGATCAAGGAGTGGTTCATCAAATTTGATATGTATAGCTGGTGGGATAAAAAAGTAGAAGACCTCTCTAAGGGTATGAGCCAGAAATTACAGTTTGTGACCACTGTGCTGCATGAACCAAAGCTCATCATACTGGATGAACCTTTTAGTGGTCTCGATCCCGTAAATACCAATCTTATAAAAGATGAGATCTACAATCTCGCCAAAAAAGGAGCTACCATTATATTCAGTACACACCGCATGGAACAGGTAGAAGAGATCTGCGATCATATTGCCCTGGTGAATAAGGGGCAAAAGATCCTCGATGGTACGGTCAGTGGAGTAAAGCAGGATTTTAAAGAAGATCTTTTCCGTGTTAGTTTTGCGGATAAATTATTGCCCGAGCATCTCGCTATTCATTTATTTAAAGTAAAGGAACAAATGGCCAATGAAGTGACCATTCAGCGTGACCCTGCTTATTCCAACAATGATATCCTGCAATATTTTATCAGCAAAGGCCTGGCAATAAATTCATTTAATGAGATACTGCCATCACTGAATGAGATATTTATCCGCCAGATAGGAAGTACGCCAACTGCCCGCCAGTTCCAGGAAGTAAACGCATAAATTTTACCGACCTCCCGGCTATACGGGAATAAAAATAGTTACTATGAACAAGATCTTACTTATTATAAAAAGAGAATACCTGACCCGGGTAAGAAAAAGAACATTTATTATCAGTACAATTCTTTTCCCGTTGCTATATGCAGGGTTGATCTATGGTGTTGGGTATATTGGCGAAAAAGCGCAACACAACCTTAAGATCGCATTGGTCGATTCATCCGGGTATTTTGACAAGGGTCGAATTGAACGGTCTAATAGTAAAGACGGATCCGTTTTATTCTTCCTGGAAAAAAAAGATCCCGCGGAACTTAAGAAAAACCTCTCAACTTCCGATTATAATGGAGTTATTGCTATTCCCAAAGACGTAAACTGGGAAAAAGGTATTAAGAATATCGTACTGCAATCAGAAAAGACGATGAGTAATTCAGCGGTTGCTCCTGTTACCGATAAATTGAACGATATATGGGATGATATAAAAAATGAAAAGCTGGGTATAAATGACAGCACCAAATCGATCATCGATGAAAGCAGGGTGCAGTTAAAAGCCCAAAACATAAATGATGAAAAAGCCAATTCCAATGTCGCCAGTGTGATTGGCTATGTAGCGGGTTTTCTTATTTATTTTATATTAATTATATACGGCACCCAGGTAATGATGGGTGTAATGGAAGAAAAAACCAATCGTATAGCAGAAGTGATCGTGTCGTCTGTAAAACCATTTCAATTGATGCTGGGAAAGATCGTCGGTATCGGCCTGGTAGCGCTGACACAGTTTTTTCTCTGGGTGGCTTTTGTTTTTATCATATATAATGTTTCCAAAGCCTCTGGCATCGCGACGGGCACCATGGGTGGAATGGTCGGCGGCATACAGCAGGCTTTCACCAGTATTAATGTTCCATTGATATTATTCTTCTTTACTTTTTATTTCCTGGGAGGTTTCCTGTTTTACTCTTCCTTATATGCAGCCATCGGCAGCGCGGTAAATGAAGACATGCGTGAAGCGCAGTCCCTGGGTTTCCCCATTACCCTGCTCGTCATCTTCTCCATTGCTATATTGTCTGTAGCCATGAAAGATCCGACAGGTCCTGTGGCAGTATGGGCCAGCATTATTCCATTCAGCTCCCCCATTATCATGATGGCAAGAATCCCCTTCGGCGTACCGGGCACAGTGCCTTACTGGCAATTAGGATTGTCCATGTTCTTCCTGGTAGCTGGCTTTGTCTTTACCACCTGGTTTGCCGGTAAGATCTATCGCACGGGTATCCTGATGTATGGCAAAAAACCATCCTGGAAAGAAATGATCAAATGGGCCTTTAGGAAAAACTAATGCTACTGAACAGTATATAAAATAAGCACCCTGAAAAGTGCTTATTTTTTTGCCCTGGACCAAGCGGAAACCCCCTGCGGAACGGGCGACAATTGTTAAAATTTAGCATAAATCAATCGTGCTGTAACTTAATACGAAATCAATCGTATATTTGATACGAAGAATTTCGTGAATCTATCAAAACCTTAAAAATCATTTTATGAGACCAGGATCATTTAAACCCAACAGACTTATACTGGCAGTCGCTGCCATTGCCACATTAGCCCTTGTATCATGGGGGTTCAAACAAACACCCGATCAGAAACCAGCAGGAAAACAATTGACGAATGATACCATCCCCTCAAAAAGCGGAACTGATCGCGTGAAAAAAGTACGCGACCTTGATGAAGCGCTTGCGGAACTGGATAATCTCAATATAGATCAGCAAATGGCAGAAGCCATGGAACAGGCAACGAATGCGCTGAAACAAATAGATAAGGAAAAGCTTAGCAGGGAAATAAACCAGGCAATGAAAGAAGTGGACTTTTCAAAAATCCAGTCTGAAATAAACAAAGCCCTGAAGGAAGTAGATATGGACAGGATCCAGCGCGAAATAAATGATGCCCTCAAAGAAGTAGACACGGAAAAGATACAGCGTGAGGTAAAAAATGCGTTGAAAGAAGTAGACATGGAAAAAATACAGCGTGAGATAAAAGAATCCATGAGCAATATCAAATGGGATGAACTGAAAGTTGAGATGGAGAAAGCAAAAAATATCAACCTCGATAAAATGGACCTGAAGCTGGATGAGATCAGCAAGGAATTGGAAAAGATCGGACCAGAGATCAGGAAAAGCATGGACAAGGCAAAAGTAGAAATAGAAAAAGCGAAGACCGAATTGAGAGATTATAAGTCTTTTGTGGATGGATTGAACGAAGATGGCCTGATCAATAAAAAAGAGAACTATTCAATCAAACATGCAGACGGAGAACTGCTCATTAATGGTAAAAAAGCATCTCCAAAAGTTGTTGAAAAGTATAGTCGTTTTCTCGGAAAGTATAAGAATTTTTCGATCAAGAAAGACGAGGACGATTTTAATATAGACCGCGATTGATTGTTACCGTAACCAGCCATGAAGAACGAGCCCTGCATTATTCAATGCGGGGCTTTATTTTGTACAAAGAATTTTGTTCTATGTTTTACTACTGATCAGGGCCCGTATCAGCAATCTGTATTTATTCAAGTATAAAAAACGCGGGAGCTTAAAAGAGACCCCGAAGCCTCCCTGCTTTATAGCATCACCCTGATCTGTATGTATTTTTAGTACTTATTATATCGCACAATTAAGGTATACAGGTTGAAAGGCATTCCGCATAGCTGGCATTTATATAATTCATGGCACTTATATAATCCTGTCCATACTGGCTTATGCAATTATTGATAGGAGAATAAGGACCCGTGCCATATTGTAAGTCATCATACCAGCCATCCCAAACATCATCCATCTGGTCCCAAATGTCGGGATCAGTTTCGGGATCGTTGCTTATCGTTTCCATTATTTCGCTTTGTTTTTCACTAAGCCTGTCTATGAGATCCTGCTGTACAGCTTCCCATGCAGGGGTATAGGTTTCAACACATTCCAAAAAGGAAGCAAAATACCCATTTTGTAAAGTTGTGCTTACCTGGTTTTCATACATAATCAAACAGTCGGCGCAATTATAAGCCGACCCGGCGTTGGACTTTGAACTTTTGTCATTGAAGCTCACCAATAAAACAATAAGAAGCGGTAAGATGTATATAATTTTTTTCATACTATGGATTTTGTTAATAGAACAAACAGATATTCTCAATTAATCTTTGTTATTTAACCTTGTTTTCAACCATAATTGAATGTTTCTTCTTCATTTCCAATAGATCCATTTTCTTGGTAGGCCTCGTGCCAGTCAGCGCCGCCTTAAATACGTCTTTTGGTACCTTTTTGTATAGGACATATTTTGTGTACACCATCATATAGTTCTTAAAAAGATCCTGGTTATAATCTTCCAACGATCTTCCTTTCCTATCCTTTATCTGTGCGGGCTTTCCTGCTAAACCATTCTGTTTTAGCGGAGTTGAAGTGTTGAAATCGAAGATGGCAAAATCGTTATTAGCTAACATCTCCGTATTCCTGACTACTTTATTTCGCAATAACAAGACCTCGGGATCTTTTTGCATTAAAGATGTTAGTTCCGCTACCGATAAAGCTGTCAAATCCGTTCGAAGCAGGATCTTGTTAAATGTGGATGGAGAAGCGTTGGATAATCGTTCGTCATTTCTTGAGCAGGAAGAAATAACTAATAACAACATCAGTGGTAGGTAAATGTTTTTCATAATAATTTATTGTGAAAGAAATAAATACCGGGAATGTGTCTTCCTAATAAAGTTAGAGGCTTTTGTTTTTATTTCCAAGCTTTCATTGGAGTTTATCTTAACGTCGGTTTGTAGTATTTTCTCTGCGCTTAAATACGCGTTCAGCGTATCTTTTAAGTCATGCAAATAAACATCTAATAGTTTCTCCTTAGCGGACAACTTGTATGGAACATAATTTGTCGCAAATTGTAGCGTTTCAAGGGCATTCCTGGTATCTTTATTTTTCCTGTATAATTCGGCCAATGCAACAAAGTTCTCGTATGTTGGCTTGTAGTTGATCGACGTTTTCAGGTTATTGATAGCTTCGTCATATTCGCCCATTGCCCAATAATGAACCGCTTTTAATTTACTATATTCCGGCGTATGAAGGTATTTATCCGCCAAATCTTTATATCGGTAATCTGCCCCAACTATATAGTCCGCGTGATGATTATTTGTCGCTACAGCCCCGATAATTGTTTTTGTAATACGGATAATATATAAGAGCGAGCAGGTTATTAAAAATAATGTTATCGCTATTTTAATGGAATTAAACCTGATCGGTTTCAGCGCTTTTTTTATTGAGAATAAAATCAACGGGATCACAGCAGAAATTGAAATGAAAAGTGTATAGTCGCTCCTAAGAGGATAGAGAAATAAACTATATAAGATAAAACTCAGCAATGACATTGCAGATGCGATAAGAAAAGGATCCTCATTTTTAGATTTAAATATTCTTAAGGTATTATGCAATAGAAATAGTAAGATGGCGAAGAAAACCAACGTACCGGGGATTCCCAACTCATATTGTATTTGTAATGGCTCATTGTATGCATATCTTATGCTGTTTGACAGGAACACATCTTTTGAACGCGGGTTGTTTGCAAAATAATTGGCCTGCAATTTTGGATATGTTTCTGCAAAACTATTAACCCCGAAACCCGTAATTGGTTCTTTTAGGATCTCATTAAAAGTTATCCTGTACACCAGCAGCCTGCCCTTCGCCGAATCCATCTTTTTGTTGAATAAAAATATCGCCACTAAAGCAAGCACTAATGCTATTGGGATTATCTTCTTTAGGTTATTCCTGCTGATTTTTGAAAAGAACATGAACAGAAAGACAAATGTTATTCCCATAGAAATCCAAGCCAATCTTGCATTAACGGCAATGGTAAAGGCGAGCACTAATACAGTAGCAATTAAGCTAAAATAATAGGCAGCGGTCTTATTCTTAAAATTCAGAAAAATATTAGTAATTAAAAAAGTGCTTGAGCAGACAAGTATCTCACTAAAAATCCCGGTATTTAGAAGTGAATGAAATGACCATCCATTTAAAAAAAAGGATAAACAATATGCAGAAAGCAATAGTATCGTTACTATTGATAAAGCAATACAAAAAAAATTAAAGACAGTGATACCGGGGGCCTTGCTGATGGAGAAATAGCCCGAACCTTGCTTTAAGGTATTTCGCAATAAGTTGTTTAAGATGATATATAAGAAAACAACTATAAAAATAAACAGTATAAAAGATCCCAAATACCCAAATGTTTCAATCGGTTTGGAGAAAATATCCAGTACAGAAACCGGGAGAAGCAATAGCAATAACAGGTGCATGCTTGTCCATAAATAATATTTGGGTTTAGTATAGATCATAGTCTGAAATTGATACAGGCCATGCACAAAAGCAAACAGCTAAATCGCTTCAACAAGAAAGATACGAAAATACAGGCCAGTGTTTAAATGGAAAACACTGGTCAAACTTTTGTTTGTGTTTTACACGGAGGCACTGGTGATCTTTTACTTTTAACTGAAATTAACTTCTTCCAGTAGGGTAATAAAACTATAACCCAAAATAGGAGGCACGGAAAAATTCAAGATGCTTTGAAGAAATTTCCCCACTCCGTGCCTCCTATTTTGAGCTATGATTTATTATTAGGATTATATCAGCAGTGAATTCTAAATAGAACGAAAGATCACCAGTGCCTCCGTGTAAAACACAAACCACATACATCCCCCAACAAAAAAGCCGGTCTGTAAAAGACCGGCCTTATTTATTTTTATCTGAACAGATCATCAAAAATCTGCGAAATGCATTGGAGAAGGGCGAAGATCAAAATCGCTGTCCTTGATCATCTCAATATTCATTTGAAAAGCTTCATCTGTTTTTACCACTATTTTTTCTTTGGTAACCTTACGGAAACCCGCTTTCTCAAAAACAAATTTATAGGTGCCTGGTTTCAGTTCGCTGAATGCATAGTTACCTTCCTCATCCGTTTGTACGGTTTTTTCCTTTTTAGACACCATGTAAGCAGTAATACTTACATCACGTAAAGGTTTTTTATTTTCTGACTGGAATACAAATCCGTTTAGTTCATCTTTTTTACCCTTTGTAACAGGGGCAGGATCTGTAGTCGCATTAGCAACCGCAAATCCAAAGACACCAACAGCCAGCAGTAAGATTTTCGATTTCATGTGAGCATCATTAAGAGGTAACAAAATTAGTTAACCCACTTGTCTATTTTGCACGATATAAAATTAAATTAATTTTACCGGATCTACCAAACCTTTCGTAAATTCCTCCCATACTTTTTTTACGATCTCCGAGGCCGGTAAAATACGATCCAACAATACGCTTACCTGGCCAATTTCCAGCTCCCCCTCTTCCATATCCCCTTCAAACATGCCTTTTTTAGCCCTTGCCCTTCCAAGCAATATTTTCATTTCTTCTATCCCGGCCCCTTTCATTTCTGCTTCCTGCACCTGCTGGTAAAACTTGTTCTTTATTAGCCTCACCGGTGTCAATTGTTTCATAGTTAATGCCGTATCACCTTCTCCCGCCCGAATGACCGCCTGCTTGAACAAATCATGTGAAGAAGCTTCTTCACTTGCTACAAAACGGCTACCCATTTGTACCCCTTCTGCACCTAATACCATCGCCGCCAGCATTTGCCGCCCTGTAGCTATGCCACCCGCTGCTATCACCGGGATCTTCACCGCATTAACGACCGCGGGTACCAGCACCAGGGTGGTTGTTTCCTCCCTCCCGTTATGCCCGCCTGCTTCAAATCCTTCCGCCACCACGGCATCACAACCTGCGTCCTCCGCTTTACCGGCAAACTTGCTGCTGCTAACCACGTGCACAACAGTGAGGCCTTTTTCTTTGAACATCCCCGTCCAGGTCCTGGGATTACCGGCTGATGTAAAAACGATCTTTACCCCTTCCTCCAGTATTACCTGCACATGTTTCTCCAGGTCAGGATAAAGAAGCGGCAGGTTAACAGCAAAAGGCTGGCTGGTAGCTGCCTTACATTTTTGAATATGTGTTCTTAAAACATCCGGGTACATCGAACCGGCGCCGATCATTCCCAGTCCGCCGGCATTACTTACCGCGCTGGCCAGTTTCCATCCACTGGCCCAGATCATACCTGCCTGTACGAGGGGGTAGTTTATTCCAAATAGTTGAGTGATCCTGTTGTTGAACGAGTTCATTTATTACTAAATTCTAAGTTCACTGATTTCAAAAAAGAATTTTCCAGGATTGTAAAATCCTGGGGTAAAATTATCGAACCCGGAACTATTTATCCTAAATCAATATTGGTATTATCTCCGATATTCAATGTACGGGTTTCACCTTTTAATCCCGTATCACTTCCAATGATCGAAGCTTCCAATACGATATCAAAAAGATTAGAGAAAGATCCTATAATGGAATTCCTGATAATAGAGTAGTTGATCTTTGTATTCTCCCCGATCGATACATTGGGGCCGATGATGGAGTTTTTTATATCGCATCCTTCACCAATACTCACCGGCGGAATGATGACTGTATTTTCAAACTTGTTTTGACCCTCAGGCTGCGGACCAAATTTTTTCAGCAGGATCGCATTGGACTCCAGCAGCGTTTCCTTTCTTCCGCAATCGAACCAGCTTTCTACTTTAAATGGTTTGAGCTTGACACCATTCTTCAACATGCAATCCAACGCGTCGGTCAGACTGTATTCGCCGTGCGAACGAAGCCCCTGCACATAATTATTTTCCAGGCACTGGAATAACTGGTCACTTTCTTTGATCTTATATATACCCACCAGGGCCATATTCGATTTAGGGATCTGTGGTTTCTCCACTACATGATCGATAAACCCTTCCTCATCCATTTCGGCCACACCAAAATCGCGGGGATCATCTACTTTTCTTACTCCCAGCAGGGAGCAATCGCTGTTTACCACTTCCTGCACATCATACTCACAGATCGTATCGCCCAGTACCACAAAGATCTCATCCCCATTTACTGCAGCCCGGGTCAACTGTATAGCATGTCCCACGCCCTGCCTGTCGATCTGCTGTACATAATGAGCTACGATATCGGGGTATTTTGACTTTACATAATCCCGGATCTTATCACCGAGATAACCGACTATAAAAATAAATTCGTTGATACCAGCTTCGCGAAGCTGGTCTACAATAATGCTAAGCACCGTCTTTCCAGCAAGTGGAATGAGCGCTTTTGGTTGCGTGTAACTGTGAGGGCGCAACTTGGTGCCTGCACCTGCTACTGGTATAATTGCCTTCATTTATAAGCCTAATCCGCCGCGGCGGAACTTTAATCTTAAACCTTTCTGATAAGTCCGGCACACCAAACTTCTAATGTGTACCTGGGACAAAAGCCATCGAAAGTAATACTTTTTAACACAAACAAAAAGTTATCCGCAGACCCGTATTTTCAAGCTGTTACAGGCTTACTTTTGCGGCTAAGAGCTAAAACGAGGGGAATGAGGTGAAAGAGTGAATATGTCTTTTATATGAACTATCTTATTATTAATGCGGTTGTTATATAAAAAACACCTGATTCAAAGATTGTCCACTCTTTCACCTCATTCCTCTCGTTTTATCTCCTAGCCCCTAAACTCGTAATATGCAAAAGGACAAAAAAATCTTCGATCTCATCAACCAGGAACTATATCGTCAACGTAATGGTATAGAACTCATTGCCTCAGAAAACTTTACATCTCTACAAACCATCCAGGCCATGGGTACGGTGCCAACCAATAAATATGCAGAAGGCTACCCCGGCAAACGTTATTATGGCGGCTGTGAAATAGTAGATCAGATAGAAACCCTCGCTATCGAAAGACTCAAACAGATCTTTAATGCGAGCTGGGCCAATGTACAGCCACATAGCGGCGCATCTGCCAATGCAGCTGTTTTTTTAGCCTGTGTAAAACCAGGCGATAAGATATTGGGGCTTGACCTGAGCATGGGCGGCCATCTTACCCATGGAAGCCCGGCCAATTTCAGCGGCAAAAACTACCAGGCCTTATTTTATGGTGTAAAAAAGGAAACCGGATTGGTTGACTATGACCAGTTGGAAGCGACTGCCTTAAAAGAAAAACCCAAAATGATCATCTGCGGCGCCTCTGCTTATAGCCGTGACTGGGATTATAAACGCATTCGTGAAGTAGCTGATAAGATCGGAGCCATCGTATTTGCAGATATTGCGCATCCTGCCGGCCTCATTGCTTCGGGCTTACTGAATGATCCTTTTGAACATTGTCATGTCATCAGCTCTACTACACATAAAACATTGCGCGGGCCAAGAGGCGGTATCATCATGCTCCGTCATGATTTTGAAAATACCTGGGGTATTAAGGATCCGAAAGGCAATACACGTACCATGAGCCAGCTGCTTGACCTGGCTGTATTCCCTGGCACACAGGGTGGTCCCCTGGAGCATGTGATCGCAGCCAAAGCCGTTGCTTTTGGAGAAATACTGGAAGATGATTTTAAGGCCTATGGAAAGCAGATCATCAGTAATGCGCAGGCAATGGCCAAATCGTTTACGAACCGCGGCTATAACCTGATCAGCGATGGTACAGATAACCATCTAATGCTGATCGATCTGCGCAATAAAAACCTGACGGGTAAAAAAGCACAGGAAACACTCGATAAAGCCCATATAACCCTCAATAAAAATGCAGTACCATTTGATGATAAATCACCGTTCGTAACTTCTGGTATCCGCGTAGGCGTGCCGGCTATTACCACAAGAGGGATGAAAGAAGATCATATGGAAACTGTTGTGGAAATGATCGATAAAGTGTTAATGAACAGCGATGACGAAAAATCAATCGGTGATATAAGGGTAGAAGTTAAAGAATTTATGCAGCAATTTCCTCTCTATCCTGAATTGGGATAACAAGTATAAAAATGCGATATTAGCCTAAACATAAATGTATGATCCAGCGCCAGCAAAGCCTATGGTTATTAGTATCCACCATCTGTGCTTTTTTAACTTTTAAATTCCCTTTTTTTGCCGGAGCAAAAGAAAATGCAGCAGCAACCGTTGGCGAGGCTTTTTATGTTGATGCCGGCAGCAATCTTTTCCTGCTTGTACTTACAGGAGCTTCCATGCTATTGTCTTTTATAGCGATCTTTTTATATAAGGACCGCAAACTTCAGTTGAAGCTGACGCTAACCGGCATTGGAGTTTCGCTGCTTATTCTTATTCTGTATTTTGTTGCGATCAAATCCAAGCCCGGCGCCATCGCTTTATATTCCGTCTTCGCTTTTTTTATATTGATAGGGTATGTTATGGCCGCAAGGGGGATATGGAAGGATGAAAAACTCGTTAAAAGCCTGGACAAACTTAGATAGTTCTTAAGTTCCTGGTTCAGCGTTCATAGTTCTTCAAATCGATCGTGTATGTCGATCTATGAGCACTCTAAACGCTGAACCAGGAACATTAAACTAAAAGGGCCAGCACGGATAACCCGGCCGACCCCTTCTCTATTGGTACTTCATCTACTACTTTTTTGTAAAAATCTTTTTTTCCTGCCATTCTCCATCGCTTACCCACACTATATACATGCCTGCCTGTAAAAGCGGGGGTAGTTGTATTGTCTGTGTCATGGAACGTCCCTGGTACAGGATTGTTTTTTGAACAACAGGCAAACCTGATAGGGAATATACCTGTACCAACAACTGTCCCTGGTTCCTGGCTACTATATTTATTGAAAGCTGATCGCCCGACACAGGATTGGGATATACACTAAATCCCTGGGCATTTCTTTCAATTTCTACTTTTAATAAACTGCTCATAGCGCTGCGGCCCGCTGTACCAGATACCCTTACCCGGTAAAAGTTGGTGCCTGGTTCAGGCGATTCATCATGCACGGAATAATCAGCCCTGTCATTATGATTACGAAGTGGCGCCTGATGATAGATCGTATCAAATAATACACCATCTGTTGAATGCTCTATTATATAACCATACAAATCCCTTTCAGTCAGGTTGGTCCATTCTATCTGCACGCCTCCGTCTTTTTCATACGCTTTAATATTATCAAACATCACGAATGAAATAGTCTGAGCCCCGGCTCCGAGTGCCCCTGAAACAAAAAAGAATATGAGTATGTATAATCTCTTCATTGCAGACCTATAAATATAATACACGTATTGATAAATAATAAATCAGCCGCCAGGCGATCAGCGAAATTTATTTAATTCATTTAATTTAATTAGTAAGGATGTCGGTACGGATTCAGAAGAGATTGGAGATTGTTGCGTATAGCATCGAAGGAGCACAAATCTATAGTTCCTTTATTGATTCTGCAAGCTTTCTTAAAAAAAATTAGCGCCGTAAAACTACGATCAGCTTATAAAGTTCTAAGTTCATGGTTCTTAGTTCAGCGTTCCGACAGATTGAAAAGAGTGATCGTTTTGAAGAACCCTGAACTAAGAACCAGGAAATTGAAATTTCGAATAGATTTACATAAAAGCAGCCGTATGACTTTTTGTTATTTTTTTAATGCCCTCCGGTTTGCCGGCGTATACAAGACTGCCTCCATTATCACCGGCTTCAGGCCCCAGGTCTATCAACCAGTCGGCACTTCTGATCACATCAATATTATGTTCTATTACAATAATGGAATGACCTTGCTCGATCAGTGCATTGAAAGAGGCCAGTAGTTTTTTTATATCATGAAAGTGTAGTCCTGTTGTAGGTTCATCAAATATGAAAAGTATCTTATTACCGCTTCTTCCCTTTCCAAGAAAAGAGGCCAGCTTTACCCGCTGTGCTTCACCTCCGGACAAAGTATCGGAAGATTGCCCCAGCTTGATATAGCCCAATCCTACATCACTTAATGGTTGGATAGATTTCGCGATTGTTTTTTCATTCCAGAAAAAATCAATCGCTTCATCCACACTCAGGTCCAATATATCGTAGATGCTTTTATCCTTATACTTCACTTCGAGCACTTCTTCCTTGAATTTTTTTCCGCCGCATGCTTCACAGGTCAGGTGCACATCTGCAAGAAATTGCATTTCCACTACCTGTTCACCTTCTCCCTTACAGGTATCGCACCTGCCTCCATCCACGTTGAACGAAAAGTGCTTGGGTAAAAAGCCGCGCATCTTACTTAAAGGCTGGCTCGCGTACAGCTCCCTGATCTCATCATATGCTTTTATGTAAGTGACAGGATTACTGCGGGATGATTTACCGATCGGGTTTTGATCGATCATTTCTATTTGTGCAATAGAATCCGTATCGCCTGAAAGCACTTTATGAAAACCGATCTTATCGCCAAATTCCCCTTTCAGTTTTCTTAAGGCAGGTACAAGAATATGTTTGATCAGTGTTGTCTTTCCGCTACCACTCACTCCACTTACTACACATAATACATTCAACGGGAACTCTACAGTAATGTCTTTCAAATTATGCTGACGGGCCCCTTCTATCTTTATTGACCTGTTCCATTTGCGGATATTCTTTGGTGGGTCAATACGCAATGTGCCGTCGAGGTATTTTCCGGTAAGGCTATTGGGATCTGCAATGATCTCATCATAATTACCTTCAGCCACTACCTCACCTCCCAGGTGGGATGCCAGGGGACCCATATCAATAATATGATCAGCTTCACGCATCATCATTTCGTCGTGCTCTACCACCACTACCGTATTACCCAGGTCACGGAGCTCTTTCAACACCCGTATAAGATTGACCGTATCCCGGGAATGAAGACCAATAGATGGTTCATCCAGTATATACAATGAATTAGTAAGATTGCTTCCCAGACTTCTTGTTAACTGTATCCGCTGACTTTCTCCACCGCTAAGTGTATTGGCCAGCCGGTCGAGGGTAAGATAGCCAAGACCAACATCTAACAGGGTTTTAAGCCGGTGATGGATCTCTATCAGGATCCGTTTTGCCACCTGCCGGTTATTATCGCTTAATTTTTTATCCAGCTCATCAAACCATACCTGCAGATCTTTTACAGGCTGTTCACTCAACTGCCCGATATGTTTTCCATTTATCTGTACATATAATGCTTCTTTTCTCAACCGGTATCCTTTGCACTCGGGGCAGCTGGTCCTTCCACGATACCTGCTTAACAACACACGATATTGTACTTTGTATAAATTCTGTTCTACCTCTTTAAAAAAATCGTTGATCCCATTCGCGTATTCATTTCCTTCCCATAATACCTGGTATTGTTTTTCTGTAAGGTCTGCAATTGCCTTATGCACCGGAAAGTTGAACTTTTTAGCCGCTTTAATGAACTGGTCCTTCCATAAACCCAGCTTCTCTCCCTTCCAAGGTGCAACGGCCCCATCAAAAACACTCAACCGTCTGTCCGGTATCACCAGGTCTGTATCAATACCAAGCACCATACTAAACCCTTCACAAACAGGACAGGCTCCAAACGGGTTATTAAAAGAAAATAAATTAGGTACCGGTTCTTCAAACTGCAGTTCATCCAATTCAAACCGATTGTTGAAATGCAATAGTTTCTTTTCATTTATCTCGATCCATACATCTCCCTCTCCTTCATAAAAACCAGTGTTTACTGAATCGGAGATCCGGTGTATATCATCTTCGTCGAATTCCTTTACAACAATCCGGTCTATTAATATATAAGGTGTGAAGGAAGAAGACTTCGGATTAAATAAGGCATTAAACTCTTTATCATTCAATTCGAGCAGGTCCTCGATCCGCAGCGTTTCTCCGGGCCCGGCTGTGCTTTTAGTCTTTTCTGATTTAATCTGCGGTTTGCGGTAGATCCTGGAAAACCCTTTTTGTACAAGGATATTCAATTCTTCTCTCGCATCGCGATTGATATGTTGCTTAAAAGGCACAAGAATAAACACCTTATCGCCTTCTTTTAGTTCCCGGATCACATTCACTACATCGGTCACGTCATCTTTTTTTACTTCCCTGCCCGAAACAGGAGAGATCGTTTTACCGATCCGGGAAAACAGGAGCCGCAGGTAATCATGGATTTCGGTCATGCTTCCGACGGTGCTACGTGGGGTGCGGGTGATCACTTTCTGCTCGATGGCAATAGCGGGGCATAATCCCTTGATATAGTCCACATCAGGCTTATTCATCCGGTTCAGGAACTGCCGGGCATAGGCGCTAAGGCTTTCCGCGTAGCGGCGTTGCCCCTCCGCATAAAGGGTATCGATCGTAAGGGAGGATTTACCGGATCCCGACACTCCGGTCACCACAATCAGCTTATTCCGGGGTATGGACACGCTAACATTCTTCAGATTATGGACCCTGGCGCCCCTGATTAGGATATTTTCTGCGGAATTTACGGTCGTACTTTTTTCGGGTATTTTCCCTTTTATTGTCTTTTCCATTATTTGATCTGCAAAGGTAAAGCCTTATCTGACGTGAATTGCGCCGGAATGATTAACATTTTTTTGACAATATAAATACACTATCTCTTACGTATTTGTTTGGTAGTTTCCCGAAAATCTCTATTTTTAGTTTACCAATATTCAAAACATGATCAACCAAAAATCAACCCCGCCTATAGCCTAAACTTCTACACTGTATTTTAACCGATTTTTTTTCAGCCAATATCCATTTGACCACACCTTAAACTGTAGGAGTTTATGAAAGCTTTTATTAAAAAAACCGATAACGAACTTATCCATCTATTTACTGATGGCAACCTTGATGCGCTTGAAGCACTGGTTCTCCGTCATAAAGACAAATTGTACACTTCCATCCTCTTCATGGTTAAAGACAAGTATCTTGCCGAAGATATCTTCCAGGATGTTTTTATCCGGATTATTGATACCATGCGTGGTGGACGCTACACAGAAGAAGGGAAATTCCTTCCCTGGGCCATGAGAATTGCTCACAATCTTTGTGTAGATCATTTCCGTAAAGTAAAACGCACACCAACTATCCGTACTGGTGACGACAAAGACATTTTTGAAGTATTGAACTTCGCGGAAGAAAGCGCTGAAACTAAAATGATGAAGCGCCAGAGTCATGACCGTGTAAGAGAGATGCTGCAAAGATTGCCTGAAGACCAGCGCGAAGTAATCATCTTACGTCATTATGCAGATATGAGCTTTAAAGAAATAGCTGCAGCAACTGATTGTAGTATTAACACTGCATTAGGACGTATGAGATATGGATTGATTAACTTGCGTAAGTTAATGGTGCAAAAGCAAATCGCTTTATAAGTTCTTCCCCTATCTTTGTAAGACAACTACTGCATTAATAGTTTGTCATTCTGTATCTCCAGCTGTACTTTAACGTTGCTTGCGGCGGCAGGTTTTTACAGAATGACACCAAATTGAAACGTCCTCTTTTATAGGGGACGTTTTTTTTAGCTAAGACCTATAAGAAAAAAAGAGATGAAAGAGGCTTTTCGGTTATGAGTATCTTTTGAAGTGGTGCTTTACCAATTGCCCTCATTACAACGTCCCTTTACTTTTTTTGTTTTTTAAAAGCATCAAGCCCGCATTGAAGCCAGGCTGCGAACTCATCGGCCTTGGGCGTATAGTACTTTGTTTTGGTGAGTGCTACCTGGTCGCCCGTAATGATTGCGTACTGGGGTTGAGAGGTCGCTTCAAAATTCTCTGTTTGGAATGTAGCCCATTTATCGCCTACGGTTACGATCGATTTTTCACTCCCATTGGATACGGTGACGGTTGTTTGTTCTGTTAGCGGAAGTTTTTTTCTTTCATCCACGTATAATGAAACAACAATAAACTGGGTCCTCATCAAACTATCTACCAGTGGATCGGGCCATACTTTTTCTTCCATGCGACGACAATTCACACAAGCCCATCCGGTAAAGTCGATCAGCACGGGTTTGTTTTCTTTTTTGGCGATCTCCAGGGCTTCTTCGTAGTTATTGTGCAGCGGTTTAAATGCTTTTACATCGGTCTTAAAGATACTATAGGTCCTTGGTGGGGGGAACCCGCTGAAAAGTTCCATGGTAAACCGTTTCGGATTAATAAGTCCTGTTGCCAGGTAAATAGTAACCCAGGAGAAAAGCAGGAGGAATGCAATCCGCGTAACAGAGAATTTCCTGACCGGTGAACTATGCGCAAACCTGATCACTCCGAGTAAATAGAGTATCATCAACAGGCCGATAACGACCCAAAGACCGATGAATATTTCCCTCTTCAATAATCCCCATTGCTCCACCAGGTCTGCATTTGAAAAGAATTTAATCGCCAGTGCCAGTTCCAGGAATCCCAGTATCACTTTTACATCTGTCATCCAGCCGCCTGATTTAGGCAGGGATTGCAGCCAGTGCGGAAACATCGCGAACAATGCAAACGGAAGACCCAGGGCAAGACCAAAACCAGCTGCGCCTGCTGTCAATGGCCAGGCTCCCTGGTCGGCGACGCCTACCAGCAGGGTTCCCAGTATCGGACCTGTGCAGGAGAATGAAACAATAGCAAGGGTTGCAGCCATAAAAAATATCCCTCCCAGATTGCCGAGACCGGATTTTGAATCCATCTTGTTGGCAAGCCCTGCAGGCAAGCCGATCTCGAAAAGACCGAAGAACGATAAGGCAAAAAACACAAATATTGCAAAGAAGAAAATATTCAGCCATACGTTCGTGGAAATATTATTGAAGATCTCAGGACTGATCGCCTTATCCGCAATATGAAAGGGAACCGTGATCAGTATGTAGATCAGGAAAATGAAAAGCCCATACAATACCGCGTTCGTAACCCCTTTGCCTTTATCCTGTGATTTTTTTGTAAAGAATGTAACCGTCACCGGTATCATCGGAAACACACAGGGCGTAAGCAACGCGATCAATCCTCCTACCAATCCGAGTAAGAAGATGGTAAGAATACTTTTATTCTTCGTGCCATCGTCGCCACAATTGCTAACCGGTTTATTAATATCAATAGAAGCTACTTTAATGCGTGTAGATGTTTCGACACCCCCTTCCAGCGCAACGGTAAAAGGAAAAGCCTGTTGATAAAATTCATCGTTGCGACCATAGCTATATAATAATTCTCCCTGTAATTTGGCCGGTACAGTGCCGTCTATTTCTATAATTGCTTTCCAGCCCACATTGCCCGGATGCACTTTGACCACCCGTTCAAAAATGGAGCTATTGATGTCTTTTGTCTCGCCTTCTACGATGATGAAGTCCGGCTGTTTCCGTATGCTTGAATCATTAAATTTTAATTCAGTGACAGGCACATCCAATAAAACCTGGTTGGGCACATAGATGTCCCATGCAGCTACAGCAGGTGCATGAAAAATCAGCTCATACTTTCCTTCGCCAATTTTTTTGCTTTCCGCTTTCCATGTATGCACCGGAACAGTACTATCCTGTGCAAAGGAAGCAAGAGACAATAATGAACTATAAAAACAGAGGAGCAGGAGTCTGGATAAACGTAACATTACCGGGGATATTTTAAAAACAAACGGGCTCAATATATGAACCCGTTATTTATGTTGATATGTTTATTTCATCTTACTTTAAGGGAACGCTAAAATTAACTGTTTTCGGTGGAAGACATTTCTTGTCATCACAGGTTTGAAAACGTACGGTGCCATTGAGACTGGTCTTTGCGTTGCTCTTTAATTTTACCACCTGTACAAAATCCACGGATGAAGCGTATTGATTGGCCGACAGATCCAGCTTTGCATCATGAAATTTCTCCATTTTGCCATCTTCTTTGATCTTTCCTTCCAGGCTCAACAATGGGTTACTGGTAAACGAAATGACAGTAGGCTCAGCGATCGCGTCCTCTGGCTGTGTCTGCGAATACAGGTGCCAGTTGGATTCAATCGTAGCTTTTACATGTACTTCGTAGGTTTTATCCGCAATTTTTTTTGCAGTAAAGGTCCAGGTTACAGGATTCAACTGCGCATGAAGTACAGCGGTCATCAGTACGGCTGCCAGCAAAATAGTTATTTTTTTCATATACATTTTTCTTGAACGAAGAGAACACAAATTTACAATATCAACCAATGGCAAAGGCCCTGTAAAATACAAAAGCTTGCTAAAATATCAAGGACGCAACTGTTAACCAACGAGTTGCTCGGCCATTAGTAAATTCTTTATTATTTCCCGGCCGTCTGTATTGCCTAAGAGGGAAGAACAGGCCCTTTCCGGGTGAGGCATCATGCCGAATACATTTCCCTGGCTGTTTCGTATGCCGGCGATATTGCGTATGGCTGCGTTCGGATTAGCATCGCTGGTGAGTTTTCCATTCTCGTCGCAATACTTGAAGATCACCTGGTCATTGGCTTCCAACTCGTTTAGTACGTCTTCATCTGCATAATACCGCCCTTCACCATGCGCCACCGGTATCTTATATATATTCTCCTCGTTATTCTTAATAAAAACGTTTTTGCAGGTAAATTGTTGATGCCCATTCCGAAGCAACGCGCCCGGCAACAGGCCTGATTCACATAATATCTGGAATCCGTTACACACGCCGAATACCTTGCCTCCGCCATTGGCAAATTCTATCACGCTTTGCATCATGGGACTAAACCGGGCAATGGCGCCGCAACGCAGATAATCACCGAAAGAAAATCCTCCCGGCAAAATGATACAATCTTCCTGATTGAACTGACTCAGATTTTTATCCTTGTGCCAGAGCATGGTTACATCCTGCTCAAGATCATACTTTAATGCATCATACATATCCCTGTCACAATTAGAACCAGGAAAAACGACAACACCAAACTTCATGGGTAAATATTGGGGGTGATGAAAAAGCAAAGATAATCGTGTTCAGGCAATTTTTTGAGGGATATTAGATAGGGAGGTTGGATATTGGATAGTCGATGTTGGATAGTCGATATTGGATGTTGGATATGGGATTTTGGATGGAATTCCCTAATTAGCAATTCCCTCTCAATTTGCTATTTGTTGCTTTATAGCAGTGATTCGTCGTCTATTATCCAAAATCTATTATCAAATATCTACTACCAATTATCTGTCACCCTCTTCCAGCTATCACCAGCCCGGCCCCCTATACTGGTATGCCAGAATAAACGCGGTAGTTATCCAAAACAAGACCAGCGGCATGATACGCCAGGTAGCATACATATAGGCACAGGCATGAAAAGCCGCCATTGGAAGCATGGCCATGATCCAGTTCTCAAATGTGTCACTGGAATTGACAAAGGGCAGTAATAATGCGGCAAGCAGGTACAATAACATCAGGCTCCATCCTTTTCGAACGTGAATCAGCAGGCGACGCAGGTTCTCCTGTATATAATACCCTCCCGCCAGAAAGGGAACCATCACCAGGAATACACTGGCAGCAAGCCAGGGTGTTTGTTTTAATGAAGGAATGCCCACGCTGATATGTGGCAATAATTCATTCCAGCTCCAACGGCCATCTACAAAAATATACAGGGCGTAAAAATAAAACGGTGTCGTAATACCGAGTATACAAAGCAACCATTCATTGAGTCGAAAAGGGCGGATGATCGCAAAGGCAAGTAATATCCAGATAATAAATGTGAGAGAGGAAACAAAAATAAATCCCGCTACGCCCAGGGCCAGCCCGATATTAAAAATGATCCCCTTTACATTGTCCTGGTTGTAGATCCGGAACAGGCCGGATAATACAAATAATAAAATGCTATTGATAAGCAGCGGGGCTGAAAAATAATTCCATTCCGGTAGCAGGGAGGTGATCAGCAGGTAGGCCATCCCAGGCAGGTAATTGACCTTATTCATCATACGCTGATTATTGATGAACCTGGTAAGCACCATTGCCTGTAAGAACAGGAGACCAAATGCGCATAATGGATAAAACGGAGAAAAAGACCTGGCTGTAGGGGCGAAAAACCGGAGTATCCCTTCATAAAGCACTCCATCACCGGGTCTGACCACCGGTTCATGGGGATAGAGAAACATCGGCAGCTTGATCAATATGCCAAATATCAGCAACAACAGGATGTTGGCCGGGTTTTTCTGTTTAAATATGCCGATCACGGATAGGGGATATTAATAAGTTATGTATTGAAATAGCCGCGGGTTGAATTCAAAATTAAAAATGCAAAATTTAAAAGTCAAAAATAGCTTTCGTCACTGGCGACGAACCCAGTGTTTGAATTTCGCATTTTTAATTCAGAATAAACCTGCAATTTGAACTGTTTAATTAAAATCCAACTTCGCAAAACAAACATAATTCCTGTACAGACAGGGGATAATTATTTGTCTCGCGCTTACCTGTTTACCATACTTCGGCATAAACTCATACCCTTTGTCCAGGCCCTTCAGCGTAGGATTTGGCTTGATTTCACCTCCGGGATCAATTGTATAATCATTTAGCAACATCACCCTTTTCTCCATTTGATTGAACAAAAAATGTAATTGCCCGCCGGTGTTCATGATCTGGTAAAATAGTACATCGTCCGACTGGTCATCATACTGTTCTTTCCGGATCACATTGTTCCATTCCCGATTACCATTTTTATCATACGAACTGATGATAATATTATCTGCCTGGTATCGTACGCTTTGCCCGTCATTCCATCTCGATCCGCCCCAGAAACTATTGTAATAATAAGGTGAATAATAATAGTAATCCATTGGTCGCATATAAGGCGAACCGTATAGATTGTTCCAGCGGCTCCAGTTGCTGCCTCGCTGCGTAGTATAGTATGCTTCACTGCTAATGATGAATCCGCCGTCTCTCTTTGTGATAATATGCCGGATGAAATAATCATTAAAAGCCATTTTCACGTTTGAGTTGCCCCTTGCTTCACGCCGGAGGGTTTCGCTAAATGTGATGGTGTCTTCCAGCACCGCTTTTCCGGATTGTTTGTCCCAGATGTAAAAATAGTAGCCGTCTGTATTTCCTCGTCTTTGTTTGTAGTAAAAAGAAGTGATCAGGTATCTTTTATTATAATTGTCCGGTTTGATATGGATCTCATCCAGGTAGGTCTTTTCAATTGCAAGCTCCTTTACCATGAAGGAGTCGGCTTGCGCATATTTAATAATAAAAGAGGCTTTCCCGATATTCTCACTGTTTACCCGGTCAAATTTGGTGAATACCATATCCCCCTCATTATCCAGTTGAAACTCGCCTACATAATCATCCCTGTCTTCCATTGGCAACGACAGGCGGCTTTTTTTCAGTGTATTCAGCTTATCATCCAGCAACACCGTACTGATATAGTACATTTTCTTGTTCTTGCTGTTGATCTTGAAGACGATGATCTTGCTTTTATCTTCGCTGGTAAGCACCGAATAGATTTTATTACTGGCGGCAAAACCGATCTGCGTGGTGTCCAGTTCTATTATATCCCCGATCTTATTCCCGTTACCATCTATTTTGGCGGCTATACAATAAATGATATTCCGCTTCTGGTACTGGTAGATCATATAGCAGAAATCCGTATAAGGGAAAAAATCAACATTGATCACCCGGTCATTATCGGGCACATATTCCTGCTCTACCTTGCCGATCTGTTTCAGGTCATTGTCAAGTACGGTGATCCAGTTCTTGTTCCGGATATTTTTATAGATCAGAAAATTACCGCTGATCTTACCCGCGATCTCGAAGTTCAACCGCCGGGTATCATCTCTTTCCGGCTCAGAATAGACGATTTTCTGGGCATTCAGGGCTAATCCGGTCATTAAAAGCACAATAATAAAATATCCTCTTTTTCCTCCAACCATAGTATGCTGATTTTTACTTCTTAAAAGTACCAATTACAAGCCAAAAAAAGGCAAGAATCGGTTAATAATGATGCCGGGATCACCGGTATTACACGAACGAAAAGTAAATTAAGAAAATTGCCACAAAAAAGGCCGTTAAGCAATCTTTTAACAGGCTGATCGTTCTAATTGCTTTTTGCATATACCTTTGCTGGCAAAATCCTTCAGACGAAATGAGCTGTAACAGGAGAAACATCAACCTCAACAAGTGAAAATACCGACTAACAAAGTCACGGCCGCAGGACTTCTTATCGCTTTGGGAATTATTTACGGAGATATTGGCACCTCCCCTCTTTATGTTTTTAATGCAATCATCAGCAACAGGCAGGTATCGGAAGATCTTATACTGGGCACTCTTTCCTGCATTATCTGGACACTGACCCTGCAAACCACCATCAAATACGTTATCCTGATACTCAGAGCAGATAACAAAGGTGAGGGTGGAACATTTGCGTTGTACGCATTGGTAAGACGAAGAAAAAAATGGCTGGTCATCCCAGCCATGCTGGGTGGCGCGGCGTTGCTGGCAGATGGTATCATCACTCCCCCTATCTCTATCACCTCCGCTATAGAAGGGCTGGAAGAATTACCAGTACTACGAGGGATGGAAACCAGCACCGTCATGATCATTGTGCTTAGTATACTTTCCGTATTTTTCTTCCTTCAGCAATTTGGTACCGCTTCGATCGGTAAGATCTTTGGCCCCGTCATGCTTACCTGGTTTACCATGCTGGCCATACTCGGTATTGTACATGTATTCGACGATCCATCTATTTTTAAAGCAATAAGCCCCTATTACGCGATCGAATTTCTCCGCACATATCCTGAAGGATTCTGGTTGCTGGGCGCGGTCTTTCTTTGTACCACCGGGGCAGAGGCCCTGTATAGCGATCTTGGGCATTGCGGACGCGAGAATATCCGGAAGTCCTGGATCTATGTCAAGACCTGTCTTTTATTAAATTATTTCGGACAGGGTGCTTACCTGCTGGCACACCGGGAAGGATTCACCATCACTAAAGAGATAAAAGCTTCCATGGGCATCAATGCCTTTTATGATCTCCTGCCGGAATGGTTCATTATTCCTGGCGTTATCATTGCCACTACCGAAGCCATTATTGCCAGCCAGGCAATGATCTCCGGGGCCTTTACCCTGATCAGCGAAGCCATGCGTCTGAACCTATGGCCCAAAATGAAGATCCGGTATCCATCAGAAGAAAAAGGACAGCTATTCATACCGGGCATTAATATTTTATTATACCTGGGATGCGTGGGTATCGTGTTTTATTTTCAAAAATCCTCAGCCATGGAAGCAGCCTATGGGCTCGCTATTATTGTAACCATGCTGACCACAACCATTCTTTTTGCTAATTATTTAGTGCTGCACCGGTTCCGCAAATACAAGATTTTTGTATTCCTGATCGGTTATCTCATTGTAGAAATTGTTTTCTTCGTGGCATTGATGGATAAATTCATTCATGGCGGTTATATCACCCTGATGATCGGCGGGCTGATGTTCATGATCATGTATATCTGGTTCCGCGCACGTAAGATCAAGAACCGTTACGTGGAGTTTGTGCGGATGGAGCATTATATCCCCAAGATCCAGGAGCTCAGCAATGACAGGGCCGTGCCTAAATATGCCACACACCTGGTCTATCTCACCAGCGCCAACAATCCCAAAGAGATCGAACATAAGATCATCTATTCAATACTAAATAAAAAACCCAAACGCGCAGACATCTACTGGTTCGTGCATGTGGATACCATGGATGACCCCTATACCTGCGAATATAAAGTAGAGCATATCATCCCCAACGATATCATCCGCATCGACTTCAGGCTTGGGTTCAGAATGGAACCCCGGATCAACCTGATGTTCCGCAAAGTGGTAGAAGACCTGGTGGCCAACAAAGAAGTAAATATCATCAGCCGCTATGAAAGTCTTGCAAGCAGTAATACCGTAGGCGATTTCCAATTCATGGTGATGGAAAAATACCTGAGCCAGGACAATGAGCTTCCGTTCTGGGAAAGAGTGGTCATGAATTTCCATTTCTGGCTCAAAGAACATAGCCTGAGCGAGGAAAGAGGTTTTGGACTGGATGCGGCTAATGTAACGGTGGAAAAATTCCCGCTGATTGTGGCGCCGGTGACGAATCTTAAGTTGAAAAGGGTTGAGGATTGATATTAGATGCTAGATATTGGATATTAGATACTAGCTATTAGATAAAGGATAGTTGATGCTGGATGTTTAAATAGGTTTATCCTTACGATTAGTTACTTTACGGTAGAGTGCGGGCATCCCCGATCCGATATCTTGTATCTAACATCTGCTAATACCCATTCTTACTATACATTAATTCTCCATTTTGCCAACTTTTATCTGGTACATCCTCGCGGCAATCGCCGTTCTCTCGATTCTTGCTTATTTTTTGCAGGAGCGGTTTATTTTTAAGCCGGAGAAATTAAAAAAGGACTTTCAATTCAAATATGATATTCCTTTTAAGGAGTATTTTTTTGAAATAGAGCCAGGAGTGAGCATTAATGGACTGCATTTCTTCAGGGAAAAACCAGAAGGATTGATCCTTTATTTTCACGGAAACACCCGTAGCATAAAAGGTTGGGCCAAGTACGCAAAGGATTTTTACCGGTATAACTATGACGTGGTACTGGTGGATTACCGGGGGTTTGGGAAAAGTACCGGCAAGAGGAGCGAACGCGAAATGCTAAGCGATATGCAGTTTGTATATGAAAGTCTATTGAAGCAATACCCGGAAGATCATCTGATCGTGTATGGCAGAAGCATGGGTAGCGGTTTTGCCAGCAAACTGGCATCGGACAATAAACCCCGTTACCTCATTCTCGATGCGCCTTATTACAGCTTTCTGAAAGTAGTGGAGCGGTTTTTACCAATGCTGCCTGTGCGCGTCGTGTTACGCTTTCACCTGCGTACCGACCGCTGGATTGCCCATGCCAACTGCCATACATATATCTTGCATGGCACCCGTGACTGGCTGATCCCCATCCGGCATAGCGAAAAGCTTCAAAAGATCAACCCGCATAAAATCACCCTGATCAGGATCCACGGCGGAGGACATAATAACCTCCCTAAATTTGATGAGTACCATAATTTTGTGCGGGATATACTCAAAAATTAAGATTAGCGTTTATGTAGCTAATTGTTAATACTAATTTAATTCAGTACCCCTGGCGTTACAATGGCCTTGTTTGACCGTCAGACTATTATTAAATGGAAGATTATGAAACTAAAACTTTACTCCTTTTTATTTCTCGGTATCAGCTTATTCCTGTTCTCCTGTAAAACAGCCGAGAAACTTTACCAACAGGGCCGTTATGATGAAGCCGTACAACTGGCAACAAAAAAACTAAGCAAAAAGCCCGGTGATGCCAATCTTATCGATATCGTTCAGAATGCTTATCGTTTTGCGGTAGAAGACCACGAAAGCAGGATCCGCAACTATACGAACAGCACATCGAGCCTGCGGTTTGAAAATATCTATGCGGAATATGCAAGCCTGCAATACCTGTATGATGCTATCCGTCGCTCACCTTCTGTAAACGCGCTGGTAAAACCTACCGACTACTCTTCTTATATGAGTACTTATAAAGAAGAAGCAGGTAATGCGCGTATTGAAAGAGGGCTGGAACTGATGGACCAGAACAACAAACTCAGCTATCGTGACGCATATTATGAATTTCAAAAAGCATTGCAGCTAAAACCAGGTGATCTTGGTGTAAAACAAAAAATAGATGAAGCTTATGCAAACGCTGTAACGAATGTGATCATTCAACCTATTACCAGGAGTGGTTACCAGTACAGTTCTTATAACTATGATTTCAATAATTTTAACTACGACATTACCCGCTACCTGAACAATAACAGTGGCAATTCTTTTTTCCAGTTTTACTCTGTAAACGATGCCGGTAGTCGTAATATAAGACTTGACAATGCAGTAGATCTTCGTTTTAGTGATGTGAACATTGGCAACTATCGTGATCAGCGCAATGTAAGAGAAGTGTCCAAACAGATCGTATCAAAAGAGATCGTACATAAACCAGACTCTATAACCAAAGAGTATATGACCGTAAAAGCCAAAATAACCACTACCACCCGCAGGGTACAGGCAGACGGGCTGTTGCAGGCTACAATACGGGATTATAACAATAAATGGCTATGGAGCGATACATACAGAGG
>CAZGSG010000022.1:0-32622 GCA_964528095.1 uncultured Terrimonas sp. | reverse complement strand
CCTGCGGCACTTTTTCCATTTCCATTTTTCCTTTGGCACCTACAAAGAGTATCTCTATTCCCGCATCCGCTTTCTTCAGCGCATTGGCAATAGCAATAGCAGGAAAAATATGCCCGCCTGTACCACCACCTGCTATGATCACTCTTTTACTCATCACCATTTTTTACCATTGCAGGCTCCATGTTGGCTTCCGTCTCCACATTTCTTGCTACACTCAATATGATACCTATCGCGAAACAGGTGAATATAAAACTCGTACCGCCCATACTTACCAGTGGCAGCGTTACACCAGTTACCGGGAATAAATTCACCGTCACCGCCATATTGGCCACCGCCTGTATTGCAAGAGTAAAGCTTAGTCCCAACGCGAGAAAAGCCCCGAACGCGTAGGGACATCGTTTAAAAATCCTGATACACCGATACAGGAATACCAGGTAAATAAATACAATGAACGCACCGCCCAGGAATCCATACTCTTCCATGATGATCGCAAAAATGAAATCATTATATGCCTGTGGCAGGTAATCCCTGGTGGTGCTGTTGCCCGGGCCGAGACCCAGCATACCGCCTTTCGCGATGGCCATCTTTGCCTGGTTCACCTGGTACATTTCATCATTATCCGCTTCTTTACCACTATAGATAAAATTTTCTACACGTCCTATCCAGGTATCAACCCTTGCAAACAGGCCACCCGATGTTTTTTTCACAACCACTGCCTCATCCTCCCCTGATTTGTGTCTTGACACCGCGGCGATGATCAGGAAGAGAATAGGTATCAATGCAATACCTGCGACTAATAGCAGGTGTTTGATCTTTGCCCGGCCAATAAACAATAACAACATACAACTGGCCCCAAGCAATAATGCCGTAGAAAGATTGGCCGGCGCTATCAACGCACAGGTGATCAATACCGGAAGGAAAACCGGAACAAATCCTTTTTTCCAATCCTTAATAACATCTTTCTTTTTGCTTAACAACCTTGCCAGGTACATGAACAGGGCAAGTTTTGCAAGATCAGAAGTTTGTAATGTCTGGTTGAAAGGCAACCTGATCCAACGACTACCCTCATTCATCCGGACCCCAAAAAACAAGGTATAGCCCAGCAATAAAATAGATAGTACAAAAAGGATCAATGAAAACCGGGAATACATTTTATAATCTACCAGGTGCGCAAAATAAATGACCAGCAACCCCCCAATAATAAAAGCAACCTGCTTGAACAGGTACACTTCGGTATTTCCCTTGAAATTCTTATAGGCAAGTGAACCCGTGGCACTGTATACCGCAAGCAGGGAAACAAGCACCAAAAGCACTACCAATGCCCAGATCACCTTGTCGCCCCTGGTCTTACTGATCAGGTTGCGGGTATTGAACCCTCCCCTCAGATCATTGAACCGTATGTCTTTTGCTACATCCATTATTATATCACTATTCTTTAATTCATACTGGCTACCGGCATCCTTTGGCCGGTAGCGGGCCTATAAATCCTTGACCGCCTGTTTGAACTGATTTCCCCTGTCTTCATAATTCTTGAACAGGTCGAAACTCGCGCAAGCGGGACTCAACAACACCACATCACCTTTTGTTGAAAAATGAAAAGCAGCCTGTACGGATTCCAAGGCGCTGCTGGTGTTTACGATAGGGCTAACTATATTTCCAAATGCCTCATGGATCTTGTGGTTATCAGTTCCGAGGCAAATGATTGCTTTTACTTTTTCCTTTACCAGTTCTGCGATCAGGGAATAATCATTCCCCTTATCTACTCCGCCAAGTATGAGTATGGTCGGCTTAGTCATACTTTCCAGGGCATACCAGGTTGAGTTGACATTGGTAGCCTTACTATCGTTGATGAATTCAACACCCCTGATAGTAACTACGTATTCCATCCGATGCTCAAGACTTTGGAAATTCTGCACCGCTTCCCTGATCTTTTCTTTGCGGATGTCCATCGTTGAGCCTGCCACACATGCTGCCATAGTATTATATTGATTATGCTTACCCTTCAGCGCAAAATCATACACACTCATTGATGTAAAATCCTGGCCCGTTCTTACGTACATATCCCCGTCTTTGATAAAAGCTCCGTTAGTGTATTCTTTTTTCATGCTTATTGGCAGTTGGTTGGATTGAATATTGAACCCGATAATTACCGGGTCATTTATATACTTCATTGTTATTTCATCGTCGGCGCAGTAGATGAACGTATCATTTTCCTGCTGGTTCATAGCGATACGGAATTTGCTCCTTATATAGTTCTCGAATTTGTATTCGTAACGATCCAGGTGATCTTCGGTGATATTGGTCAGTATAGCGATATCAGGTCTGAATGTTTTAATATCATCCAGTTGAAAACTGCTGATCTCCGCTATATACAGCGGCTTGGGATCCTTAGCCACCTGCAAAGCGAATGAAAATCCGATATTACCTACCAATGCACAATCAAGACCGCCTTCTTTACATATGTGATAGGTCAATGCGGTTGTCGTCGTCTTGCCGTTGCTACCGGTAATACCAATGATCTTACTATTTCCTTTGAACCTGTAAGCCAATTCTATTTCGCTGATAATAGGGATCCCTTTTTGCCGGATCTTTTTTACCAGCTCATTCTTTTCGGGAATGCCCGGGCTTTTCATCACTTCATCAGCATTGAGGATCAACTCAACAGAATGTTTACCTTCTTCAAAAGCAATACCTGCTTCCTGTAGATCGTTGCGATAATTATCCTTCAAAGAACTTCCGTCAGAAACAAATACATCATATCCCTGCTGCGTGGCCAGGATCGCTGCGCCCACGCCACTCTCACCACCACCCAATATGACCATTCGTTTACCCATATACCTCTACTCTCTGCCGCCAGCTGCGCGTACTCTTTTATAAAGAGTACGTGCATCCTGGCTTTTACCAACTTGTTCCATGCTTACGCGCAACAAAGCCGGTTTGTTTTACAATCAGTGTACGGAAAAAGGTTCTTCACAAGCATTAGTCGATTTGCACCTTAAATAAAGTTCTGCGACACATTATAATTTCTCAAGGGCGGAAGGGTGCTGGTTTTTCATCAAGCTCGTCTTAATAACAGATCCTATCTTAGTTTTAATGTTGCAATACTTAATACCACACATAACACGGTCACAATCCAAAACCTGGTCACAATCTTCGCCTCATGATATCCTTTCTTCTGGTAGTGATGGTGCAATGGACTCATTAAAAAAATCCTTTTTCCTGCTCCGTATTTCTTTTTTGTATACTTAAAATACCCTACCTGTAAGATCACGCTCACATTCTCTACCAGGAATACGCCACAAAAAATAGGGATCAGCAATTCCTTGTGAACAATGATCGCAATTGCTGCAATGATGCCTCCAAGGGTCAAACTACCTGTATCTCCCATGAACACCTGTGCAGGATACGAGTTATACCAGAGAAACCCGACACAGGACCCGATCATTGCCGCGATAAATATGGACAGCTCTTCCAGACCCGGTATATACATGATATTGAGATAATCCGCAAAGAAGAAATTGCCGCTGGCGTATGCAAATATTCCAAGACATACACCGATGAGCGCGGAAGTGCCTGTTGCCAGGCCATCAACCCCATCTGTTATGTTAGACCCGTTTGAGACTGCCGCAATGATCAGGATCACTACCAGTATATACAGTATCCATGAATATTGCCGCAGACTGGCAGGCAGGAGTTTTGTATAATTGAACTCATGTGTTTTTACAAAAGGTATTGTCGTAATAGGCTCCTTTGTTTCTACGAAATTCTTGGGCTTATTATTGACCATTCTTGTAATGACTCCTGGCTTTGGCTCACCCTTGTACTCCCGCCACATTTTTACATCATCGCTAAAATAAAGAACTGCTCCCACCGTAACTCCCAGTCCAACCTGCCCGAGGATCTTAAACCATCCTGCCAATCCATCCTTATCTCCTTTTTTATACGTTACGCCCAGCTTTTGTGCGTCACGCTTGGATTTGAGTTTTAAATAATCATCTACAAACCCGATAATACCCAGCCAGACAGTTGATACCAGCATCAGTATGATATAAACAGAATCCAATCTCGCCAGCAATAATGTGGGAACTATTATTGCCAGGATAATGATGATCCCTCCCATTGTTGGCGTACCCTTTTTCTGTTGTTCTCCCGCAAGACCCAGATCACGCACTGTCTCACCAACCTGCTTATCCAACAGTATCCTGATCAGTTTTTTTCCATATACTACAGTAATGATCAGCGACAACAGTATAGCAAGCAACACCCGGAAGCTGACGAACCGGAACAACTCAATGCCCGGAAAATTCATCCCCTGTGCCCTGAACCATTCAAATAAATGATACAACATCTGCTTACTTGTTTCTTATTACTGCTATTCTATTAAATATCTTTTGCTCTGCCCTGTCTGTTAAACGCTTCTTTACTTTTCCAGCATTTCAAAAAGTTCCAGCACTATTTCTTTATCATCAAAGTGATTTCTCACTCCTTTTATCTCCTGGTATTTTTCGTGTCCCTTCCCTGCAATCAGAATGATATCTTCCGGCTTTGCCAGGCTGATCGCTGTTTTAATTGCTTCTTTCCTGTCCACGATAGAAATATATTTTCTTCTCGCAGCGGCGGGCAAACCTTCTTCCATATCCTTTATTATCTGTGCCGGGTCTTCTGTCCTGGGGTTATCACTGGTGAATATCACTTTGTCACTATGTTCACAAGCGGCTTCCGCCATTACAGGTCGTTTCGTCTTGTCCCTGTCACCGCCACAACCCACCACCGTTATCACCTGTTCAAATCCTTTCTTTAATTTCTTTATCGTTGCCAGCACATTCAGCAGCGCATCGGGTGTGTGCGCATAGTCCACAATCGCGATCACCCTTTCCTTCGCTGACACGATATAGTCGAATCGTCCTTCCGCCCCTGTCAATATGCTCAGTGATCTAAGCACTTCCTGCTTTTCTTCATTCATACACATTGCTGCTCCATACACTGCCAGCAGGTTGTAAGCATTAAACTCTCCGATCAGCCTGAAATGAACTTCCTGGTCATTGATGATCATTACTAAACCGGCCAGGCTATTGTCAAGGATCTTTCCTTTAAAGTCAGCCATTGTCTTCAGGCTGTAGAAATACTTTTTCGCATTGGTATTCTGCAGCATCACCGCCCCGCGTTTATCATCCGCATTGCTGATAGCAAATGATGATGATGGCAGTGAATCAAAAAACGCTTTTTTCACCCGGATGTACTCATCAAAGGTTTTATGATAATCCAGGTGGTCATGCGTGATATTGCTGAACAATCCGCCTGCAAACTGCAACCCCGCAATACGATGCTGATTGATCGCATGTGAACTCACTTCCATAAACACATGCGTACAACCTTCATCTGCCATTTGCTTCAGCAATGCATTCAGGCTGATAGCATCGGGCGTGGTATGTGTAGCAGATAATACTTTTTCACCGATCCTGTTCTCTACCGTACTGATCAATCCGCATCTATCCCCCAACGATGTAAAGAGCTTATATAATAATGTGGCAATAGTGGTCTTGCCGTTTGTACCCGTAACACCAACCAGTTTCAATTTTTCCGAGGGCTGTCCAAAAAAATTATGTGCCATATACCCCGCAGCCGCTGCACTATTCTCTACTTTTATATATCGCACTCCTTCCTGCTGCTCTTCTGGTATTGTTTCACAAACAATGACCGAAGCGCCTTTTTCTATTGCCTTCCCGATGAACTGATGACCATCTGAAACAGCTCCTTTTACCGCCACAAATACATTTCCCTGCTTCACCATCCTCGAATCGATATTGACACCGCTTATCTCTTCATCAGTTGGTCCGATCACCGAGCGAATACTTACCTTATATAATATATCCTGTAGCTTCATCTCAATTCAGATTATCCGGCCAGCTCCAGTACAACACTAACTCCTTTTGCCAGCCCGGTGCCAGGAGCTATTGATTGGGCAATTATTTTTCCTTTTCCTTTTACCGATACTTTCACCCCCATATTTTCCAACAGGTACAATGCATCTTTCAACCCCATACCTTTTACATTCGGCATCGATTTTTGTCTTACGTTATTGGCCTGTACCACCGGTTCGTAATTCGCTGCATATACATTCGCCCAGTTGTTCTGCTTTACAGAATCGATATAGGACATGTTCAGTGTCTTGTACACTGTTTTTATATCAGCCGTATTACCTGAATAGAAATAAGCAGAGCTATCTTTCTTATTTGCAAAAAGGCTCGCCGGTTTTTTGTCAACGTACATCGCATATAACTTGGTAGCTACTTCCCTGAAAACCGGTGCGCCTAATTGTCCGCCATAGTGCAAGGCAGCATGTGGCCTGGTCCTTATCACCACGATGCAGGAATACTGCGGATCATTGGCAGGGAAATAACCAACAAAGGAAGCCTGGTATACGCCATCACCATATTTTACATTTCCGTCTGCAACGTGTGCAGTGCCTGTTTTACCTGCTACCGCGAACGGCATTCCTTTAAAAGCTGGCCGGCCTGTTCCTTCTGTTATTACCATTTCCATACTTTCTTTTGCCGCCTTTACCACATCTTCCCGGCAAATACTTTTTTCCAGTACGGTAGGTTCAAACTGTTTGATCATGATCCCGTTTTCCTGTATACCATTTACCAGGTAGGGCTTCATCATCGTACCATTATTGGCAATGGCATTATATAATGTAAGCGTCTGCAACGGGCTTACCTGTATAGCATAACCAAAGCTCATCGTGATCATATTCATTACTCCACCGCTGTTCTTTTCCAAAGGTGCCAGTCTTGGAGCCGGCACATCGGTCAGATCGATCGGCGAACGGGTATCCATATGATATGCATGTAAATACTCCCTGAATTCTTTTGGGTTCTGCGCAAAAGCTTTATAAGCCAATTTGCTCATACCTACATTTGAACTGTGTGCAAAACTCTCTTTTACGGATAACACCGGCTTGGGTGAACGCTCAGCATCATTTACATTACGTGGACCTACTACCATCTGGCCGGCACTCCCTACTTCTACCAGGTCATTTAATGAAGAAGATTTTTTCTCCAGTACAGAAAGAAGCGTTACCAGCTTTACGGTAGATCCGGGCTCCGTTACACGCAATGCGTAATTATCATCTTCCCAATAACTGCCATCCGGTCTTTTACCGAGGTTGGCTATCGCTTTGATTTTACCGGTCTTTGTTTCCATCACAATACAGGTTCCGTATTGCGATTCACTTTTTTCCATCATGTTCAGCAAAGATGTTTCCGCGATATCCTGGATGTTCACATCCAGTGTTGTAAAAATATCCTTGCCATCTTCCGGTTTTACCTGGAAACCTTCCACAGGTACCGCTCCACCTGCGATATAACGCACCAGGCGTTTTCCTTTCTGGCCCGTAAGCAGGGTGTCGTAACTTTTTTCCAACCCTACATTCTGTTTCTTCAGTTTACCATTGCTGGCAATATGTTCCCTGGAAAGACCAATCGTTCTGTTGGCCAGCAATTGAAAAGGAGATAGTCTTTTACTGCTTTCCTCTACGATGATGCCGCTTTTATTTTTTCCCAGTTTTGCTAATGGAAAAGAACGAAGCGCTTTGTATTGCTCAAATGATAATTTCTTTTTCAACGGATAGTAGCGGGTCTTGCTCTTATAACCTGCTTTTAATTCCTTATTATACTGAACAGCGCTTTTGTCACCAAAAAAAGAAGCCATGGAAATGGCAAATGAATCGACGTTCTCTTTAAAAACCTTTCCGTTTTTATCTCTCAAACCGTCTGCCTGGAAGTCGAGATAGATGTCAAACTGGGGAAGAGAAGTACTCAGCATCTGTCCATCCTCGCTGTAGATCGTACCACGATCCGCATCGAGTTCTACAATACGCTGGTGCATACTGTCGCTCATGCTGCGCCAATAGTTACCCTGGAAGCGCTGGATGTAAAAAGCCTTGCCGAGGATGATAAGGCTCAATGCTACCAGTCCGAGGAAACCCAGGTAAACTCTCCATAATATGTCGCGGCGTACTTCCAATGACGGTTTGCTATTTTGCTATATGATCAATCGTTCTACTTTCTTGTTTTTATCTGTCCTGCTATCGCTCTTCTCCGCGCTTACTTTGTTTCGCCATTCGTTTTCAACACCGCGGGCGACTCGGTCATTTCTTTTAATCCTAATGGCTGTACCGCCTTTGCCAATTCACTTTGTTTGCTCCTGAACATTACATCACTCTTGATGGTCTTGTATTCGTATTGCAGTTCTTTTACTTCTTTTGCAGTACGGTTGATACTCCGGATCGTCTTATCGGCCTTATGACCATTATATATGTATATCACTGCCAGTAAGGTCAGGAAAAGGAAAAAAGGCACCTGCTTCACAACTGACTGATAGTTCAGCCATTTCTTCCATCCATGAGCACCTGCGATTTTTTTTTCCTTTCTCTCCTTTTTTTCTTTTACTTGCTTCTCTTCATTTAGCGCCGGCTCTTCCTGCATTTTTTCCTGTTCGTCCATCCGGTTGTATTATTAATGTTCAATACTTTTTTTCTGTCTGTTTATTACCCTTCTATCTTTTCTGCTATTCGCAGTTTTGCACTTCTTGATCTCGGGTTTTCTTTCAATTCCTTTTGCCCGGCAACAATGGGCTTTTTTGTTATTATCATAAGCTCGCTTACTGTTTGATCATTGGTAAAGGGATTCTCTTCCGGCTCATCAAATGTGCCGCGACGAAAAAAATTCTTTACCAACCTGTCCTCGAGAGAATGAAAAGTGATAATAGCAGCCCGTCCATGGGGCTTTAGCAGTTTTGGGAGTTGCTGCAACATTTCTTTCAACGCACCTAGTTCATCATTTACTTCAATACGCAGCGCCTGGAAAACCTGGGCAAAGTACTTATTTGGGTTACCCTTCACAATCTCACGCAGTGCATTCTTAAAACTGTCGATGGTTTGCAGCGACACATGGTTACGCACCCCAACGATAGTCCTGGCAAGCGTCTTGGCATTGGTCACTTCTCCATACTGTTCAAACAATTTGTGCAATTGTTTCTCGTCGTATGTGCTGACCACCTTAAAAGCCGTAAGCCCTTCACGCTGATCCATCCGCATATCCAGTGGTGCGTCAAAGCGGATAGAGAACCCTCTTCCGGCTTCGTCAAACTGGTGACTGCTGACTCCAAGATCGGCAAGAACGCCATCTACCTGGCTGACCTGGTGCAAACGAAGAAAGCGTTGCAGATGACGGAAGTTGTGCGGAACAAATACCACCCGTTGATCATCGGGCAGGTTCTTCTTCGCATCTTCATCCTGGTCAAATACGATCAGCTTTCCCTGCGGTCCCAGTTTTGCCAGGATCGCTTTTGAATGGCCGCCGCCGCCAAAGGTGCAGTCTGCATAAACGCCTCCGGGTTTAATTGCCAGCCCTTCGATCGTTTCATGCAGGAGTACCGGTGTATGGTAATTATTGGCAGAAGAAAGGTCCTGTTCATTCCCTTGCGCTTCATTCGTTGTTAGTTTTTCAGCAGGTATTTTTTGTTTCTTGCTCATACTTACAACTAATCCGCTTTTCACCCTTTCAATTCATTTCCACCCAATACTTCATCGGTAATGCGGCTTATTTCTGCCGGTGAGATTGAATCAAAGAACTGTTTGTACTTATTACTATCCCAAATTTCCAGTTTGTCATCAGACCAGCACATGGTCAGGTCTTTTTCAAGCCCCGCGTGTTCCTTCAGGTGCGCAGGTACCAATAATCGACCGGCGCTATCTGGTTCCACATAAACCGCGGTGTCCAGAAAAAATCGCTTCACTATCCGCTGTTTCTCTCCAAATCCGTTCAAAGAGGCGATCTTTGCCTTAAAAGGTGCCCAGGTGGTCAATGTGAATAAACTAACACAATTGTCAAGTCCTTTAGTCATAACAAAGCGTATACTTTCCTCCTCTGACAGCTGCTTTTTAAAGGCGGCCGGCAGCAGAAATCGGGCTTTTGCATCCAAAGTGCCCTGGTATCCGCCTAAAATGTCTATCATTATCAAGGATTTGAGTCATTCCCCCACTAATTGACACAAAGTAACCTTTTTTACCACTGAGAATGTGTTTTTTGGAGATTTTATTTTTTCCACACCTGTTTATACCCTGAAATGCAGTCTGGGCAACGCTTTCAGCCGATATTCCGTAGAAAATGCCCAAACAGTAGTGTACAGGTTGTGAATAGCGGTGGATAACCTGTGCAAAACCTGAATTTTATGGCTTTTTCGCAGTGGGAAACTATCTTTCGTTTAAAATTAAGAACCATGGCCACTGCAGGTTATTCCGGTACTCCTTTATGGAAAAAACTGGGTATAAAACCCGATTCAAAACTCTTACTCATCAATGCGCCAGCCGACTATTTTGAACTGCTTGGTATACCTGTATCCGGGCAATTATGCAAGGGAAAAGAGGTTCCGGATATCATTCATCTTTTTGTAAAAAGTTTTCTTGAAATGGAAACAACGATGAAAAAATTGCGATCCTCCTGTAAACAAAACCCGGCCATTAGCATCTGGGTGTCCTGGTATAAAAAATCGGCAAAGATCCCAACAGACATAACAGAAGATTCGATACGCGACTATGCTTTAAAGAATGACCTGGTTGATGTAAAGGTTTGTGCAGTAAGTGAAATCTGGAGCGGGTTAAAACTGGTAGTTCCTCTTGCAAAACGTTAGTATTTTTGTACTTCATCAAACCGCGACAGTTAGTCGCCAGCCATGCACCCCAGGAATATCTCTATAAAGGAATTCAACTATGAACTTACTGATGAAAAAATAGCAAAGTATCCATTACCCGAACGTGATGCCTCAAAGTTACTGATCTATAAAGACGGTAAAATCAATGAAGACATTTATAAAAACATAAGCGCTCATCTTCCACCGTATTCTTCATTAGTATTTAACAATACCAAAGTAGTCGAAGCCAGGTTGTTGTTTGAAAAAACAACTGGCGGGTTGATCGAAATATTCTGCCTGGAGCCCTATGACCAGTATATCGATCCTGCACTGGCTATGATGCAACAGGGTAAGGTCTTATGGAAATGCCTGGTAGGAGGCGCTTCCAAATGGAAACACGGGCAGGTGTTGGAAAAAAAGATCCGGTATCATGAGCAAGAAGTTGTATTACGTGCTGCATACATTGAAAAAAAAGAAGGAAGTTTCATCATCGAGTTATCATGGTCCCCTTATGAAATTAGTTTTGCAGAAGTACTGCATCATGCAGGCGCCATACCATTACCTCCTTATATCAAAAGAACAGTAGAAGAATCAGATGCCAACCGTTATCAAACCATTTATGCATTATCTGATGGTTCAGTAGCTGCGCCGACAGCGGGTCTTCATTTTAGTGATGCTATTTTCGAACAATTGCCTGCGAAAAATATACAAACCGGCTTTGTAACTCTTCATGTGGGAGCAGGTACATTCAAGCCCGTTAAAAGCGAGACGCTTGCCGATCATGAAATGCATGCGGAGTTCATACGGGTAGATCAGCAAATGATTCAATATCTCGTTGAACATACAGATGAAACAATCATTGCTGTGGGCACCACTTCCCTACGCACAATAGAAAGTTTATATTGGTTAGGGGTAAAGCTTGGCTGTAAAAAAAGGGATGCTGTAAATGAGCACACATCACCGGAAAAAGAAGATACAGGAAATGTATTGACCCTTCATCAATGGGAAGTATATGATCATCCTGAACAAGCTATCACAGTGAAAGAGGCGTTGGAAAATTTGTTGATTTACTTAAGAAAAAATAATTCATCGGTACTTTTTGCAAAAACACAGATACTGATTGCCCCGGGGTACCGGTTCAGGATCATAAAAGCCCTGATCACTAATTTTCACCAGCCGCAATCCACTTTATTATTATTAATAGCTGCACTGATCGGCGATGACTGGAAAAAAGTATACGCACATGCGCTTGAAAACAATTTCCGTTTTCTGAGTTATGGGGATGGGTCGTTGTTGTGGGGAAAATAGTTTTTGCGTGTTAGGTTGTATGACGTGTTTTTTTCTGGTACCTCAAAATATATGTTATAGATTTCACACGGCGTATTTTAGAATAGTCTTTCTGTTTCGATTAATATAACTTAAGTTCTATAATAGAGACTGAAGAATGTTGCCCTTGTTCCTGCATCACTAACACAGCAATAGCTTTCACACAGAGCTAAGGGGTAAATGAGCTAAGAAACAACCTGGTTATTTGTGCATTTATTATTGTTTGAAATAAAGAGCTAAGGTGCGTTTTCACTAATGTGAAAACAGCGTCCCGATCAACGACAGCCTTTTCACGCAGTGAAAACGCTCCTTAGCTCACATGTACAATAAATAATAATTGTATAAATATAATGTAGCTTCCTTAACTCATTTACTCCTTAGCTCTGTGTGAAAGCTCTTGCTGTATTAGTGATGCAGGAGCAAGAAAAACATTCTTCAATCTCTACTACTATAGAACTTGACTTATATTAATCGAAGCAGGAAGCTATTCTGGCATACGCTGTGTGAAATCCCTTACTATTATTTTGAGATTACAAACCGGAAAGACTTTTTGAACTACAAAACGCATAGACAGACATGAAAATCAAAAAGGAACCTTAACCGTTGTTCTTCCTTTTTTCACCTTGCGTTTCCATTTAGGGCCTTCTTTTACCAGGCGGATCGCTTCTTTATCGCATTTATCACAAAGCGATTTTTCTATTTTGATATTAATAGGTTCCCCGTTTTTATTGACTTCGAAAGACAATTCCACTTCGCCGGTACTGTTGGCGCCTTCTTTACTCTTAAAAGACTCCGGCGCATTCAGGTTATTGGCGAGATATACATCATAGTTCGCCCATCCATCTGCAGGCTCCGGTTCGTCGAGTACCAGATGTTGGTCCCGCTGTCTTGTGCTGTTTACTTTTTTATTACTCACCACTACTTCAGCCATCGACTTACGGTCATCCTGCAATACGATCTGATTAGAATTGACATTGTTGCGTAATTGTTGTGTGCTGCTTTCATAGCCAAGCGAACGCACCTGTACATTTAGTACCGTATCAGGAGAGGTCAGGGCGAAATTACCCTGCGCATCGCTATAAGTACCTACATTATCCCGGGTATTGGTGATATTGGCAAAAGGCAATGCATTGTTCTGAGCATCTCTTACCTGGCCCCTGAATTGGTTGTTTCTATAAAATGCCTGACTATTGTTATTCCGGTCGGTATTCCTTGCCACATCGGCACCACCCAACGGGTATTGTTCATTCAATGACCTGTTGGTATCATCATGTACAGTCAACGCTTTTTGTTTATTGACCTGTTCCGTATTTCTTGCCCGCGGAAGAGTGTAGGTAGGCGCGGTTTTTTTAGCGGCAGCCATTTCTTCCTGCTCCCTGGCAATAATTACTTTCTCAGCCACCGCGGGGGCACTCGCTGTATTATCCTTTGCCAGCATGTCGGCCTCTGCGTGAATAGAATCTGTTTTATATTGCTCCTGCGTACTGTATCCTTTTGCAACGGGTACATCCACCGTGGCTTTCCGGTTTGTTCCTGGCAGTGGAGCAGGTACAATTTTGTCAAGGGAGTCATTGAGCTGAATATTATTCAACTGCTTGTTCTCAGGCTCTCATGATTTTAGCTGTGGTTGTTCTTCTTTTGCAGGGGCCAACGCGAGTTCTTTAGAAGATGTATTATTGAATGCAAACTGGTATACCAATAACCCGGCTCCGGCTATAGCAATGATCATTGCCGCGGCGCGCAACCAGGTCCTGGAGGAACTGCCACCAAAAGGGATTACTTTATCGTCCTCTTTTTTTTCTACCCGGGCAGCCAGTCTTTGTGTTAGATCTTCGAGTTCTGCTGTAACAGGCAGATCCGTTTCCTGGTAACCTTCCATAGCATCAGCCAGGAATGGATCATCCAGCGCCGCTTTTTCCATCGCATGCATTTGCTGTGATGAAAGCAGGCCCTTGCGATATTTTTCAATATCCTGCGCGGTATAAACGATATCGTAATCTTTTTCACTCATAGTACCAGGGATACCCCTGCTGCAAAACTATAAAACTTATAATTCAGCTATTCCGATTTTACTTTCCATACATAATTTCAGGTTCCTTCTGCCATTCTGGATCGCGCTTCGCACCTGGTTCCATTCCTTACCCGTGCTGGCCGCTATTTCGTTATAACATTTCCCTTCCAGGTAAAAAAGCCGCACCGATGCAGCCTGTTCCGCAGACAGCGTACCCAGGCAATGCTCCAGTTTTTTGAAATTCTCTTCCTTTTCCAATACGCCATTCAGATGCACATTTTCTTCATTTTGCATAATATCTGCCTTAAACTCCACCGTTTTCAGGTTTCTCGGGGTACGAAGTTGCATAAGGCAGTGATTTTTAGCCACCTGGTGCAGCCAGGCCCGGAAATTATCTACAGAATGTTTTTTCAATTTTGATACCAGTTCTTCGAAGATCTGCATTACGGCATCCTTCGAGGTTTCCGGATCTTTGAAATATTTGAGACATACGCCATATACCAGGTCCATATACCGCTGGTATAATTCACCGAGTACGCTCATATCGCCTGTTTCTTTGTACAGGTCTGCCAACTCTTTATCGGTCAGGGCGGAAGGAGATATGTTCTTTAAAAAAGACACGCGGCTAAAATTAGCAATAAAATTTTTACCAACTCCTATGCAATTGCTAAAAAGCCTGCATCTCCTTTTCTAAACACAAGACTATGAAGCGAATTCTTTTTGTAATAATCCCGGTATTGCTGATCATGCTTGCCTTTCGCCCGGTAAGCTCCATTACAGTATCCGGTAAGATCACCGATGAATCCGGTACTCCTTTATCAAATGCCACGGTACGGGTGAAAGGCAGCTATACCAGCACCACCAGTGATAAAGATGGCTTGTTTTCAATCACTGTACCCGATAAGAACAGTATCCTCACTATTTCTTCAATAGGGTATGCGACGCAGGAATTAAAACTAAGTGGACAGGCTGTTGTAATGATCACCCTTAAGGCAGATCAGGCCAGTCTGAAGGAAGTAACGGTCACGGCTGGTGCTGCGAAACATAAAAGCATGCAATACAGCGCACCGATGGGTCAGATGCAGAATGGGTACATGACCCGGGCAACTACCGTGGGCGGTTATGACAGGATGATGGCTAATGAAGATGAAGGCGGGTATGAAACGTATAATACGGAAGGGTATGATCATATTGCAGAAAACCGGTTTCTCAAAGCCACCGATAATCCTTTATCTACTTTTTCAATTGATGTAGATGCGGCTTCATATAGCAACGTACGCCGCTTTCTCAACCAGGGACAGTTGCCTCCGGCCGGTGCAGTGCGTATCGAAGAAATGGTGAACTACTTTAAATATGAATACCCGCAGCCGCAGGATGGCCAGCCGTTTTCAATCAATACCGAAATCGCTGATGCACCCTGGAACAGGGATCATAAACTGGTATTGATTGGCATGCAGGGAAAAAAGATCCCTACGGATAAATTACCCGCCTCCAACCTGGTATTCCTGATCGATGTATCCGGTTCAATGGAAGCTCCGAATAAACTCACGCTTGTAAAAGCATCTATGAAAATGCTGGTCGATCAGCTAAGGGAACAGGACAAAGTATCTATTGTAGTATACGCGGGTGCTGCAGGCCTGGTACTGCCGCCTACAGGTGGCGACAATAAAACAAAGATCAAAGAAGCGATTGATAACCTCGGTGCTGGCGGTTCTACTGCGGGCGGTGCCGGTATCAAACTGGCGTATAAAACAGCCAAAGAGTTTTTTGTGAAAAATGGAAATAACAGGGTCATACTTTGTACCGATGGAGATTTTAATATCGGCGCAAGCAGCGATGATGAAATGGAACGCCTCATCGAAGAAGAAAGAAAAAGCGGTGTATTCCTGACCGTACTGGGTTATGGTATGGGAAATTACAAAGATAATAAGATGCAGAAGCTCGCAGACAAAGGCAATGGTAATCATGCCTACATCGATGGCATGAGCGAGGCAAAAAAAGTACTGGTCAATGAATTCGGCGGTACATTATTCACGATCGCCAAGGATGTAAAATTGCAGATCGAATTTAATCCAGCAAAAGTACAGGGCTACAGGCTGATCGGTTATGAAAACAGGATGCTGGCCAAAGAAGATTTTAATGATGATAAAAAAGACGCCGGTGAGTTGGGAAGCGGCCATACCGTTACCGCCTTATATGAAATAATACCGGTAGGAATAAAATCTGAATTCCTGAAATCCGTGGATGCCCTGAAATACCAGTCGAAGATCGAACCACTCAGCAAGAGCGCGCATACAGACGAATTGGTAACGGTAAAATTCCGGTACAAAGCACCCGATGGTGATGTAAGCAAGCTGATCGAACATGCGGTAAAGGATAAACAGGTTGCATTGATGAACACTTCTGATAATTTCCGTTTCGCGGCGGCTGTAGCTGAGTTTGGCATGTTGCTTCGTAATTCTGAATTTAAATCGCAGGCATCTTTTGAGAATGTATTGAACATGGCAAAAAAAGCAAAAGGGGAAGATGAGGAAGGATACCGCGCCGAATTCATTCGCATGGTAGACACAGCAGGTATGTTGGCCAAAGGAACAAAACAGGAAGCCGACAGGCCTGAATTGGGTGTTAATAAAAAGATCAGGATAGCTGAAAAATAATTATTTCCAGACAGTTGACACGGTGAGGAGTCCTGTATCCACAGGACTCCCTTTTAAAACATTTTAAAAAACCTGCTTATGCGATTAATTTTTACCTGTATTATCTCTCTCTGCATGCTTCATGCAGCTGCTCAACAGCCAGTGACCTGTAAAGTAGGAGGCCTGGAAATAACGCCACAAAAAAAGGATACTACAAAAAATATCCGTATCTATTGCGTCGCTACTGCTTCAAAAGAACAAGAACCATTATATGTTATTGATGGAATTGTGACCACGGGGGATCAGATAAAATCAATTGATCCAAACGATATAGACAATATAACCGTAATGAAAGGTTCGAAGGCGACAGCTATTTATGGAAAAGCTGCAGCATATGGGGTTATTGTTATTACACTAAAGGAAAATAGGTTCAAGGGATGGATACTAAAAGATAGTGCAGATGGAAATTTAATACCGGCAGCAAATTGTACATTTTATGCATTGGATAAACCAGTTTTACGACTGATTGCGGATGACAGTGGTAGGGTAGAACGTAAAGAGATCAGCAGCAGGGCCAACGAAATAAAGATTAGCGCAGTTGGTTATAAATCAAAGAGGGTTGTTTTGACTAAGGATATGGAAAGCCAGAATAAAATCATATTCCTGGAGAAAGATATTATTGAATGCGCCCCGGTAATCATTCGCCAGTCTGGGTTGGTTATTCGTTGTTATCGTCAGGCGAGCCGACACTATTTTCCTGGCAATCACACCTGCGGGGTTGGCGAATGCAGTATAATCATATCTCAAAAAGATACTATTATTGCGAACCCGCGGGATAACAGGCATGGGCGCAGTGCTTCTTTTACTTCCTATCCTAATCCGGTGCAAAGGGGTGGTACGATTAATCTTGCTCTCAATAACCTGACCGATGCTGCAATGCAATTGCAGATCACCGATCTGAATGGGCGGTTGGTATTAACTCACCAGTATAAAACAGGAAAGGGTACGACATCCGTACAGCTCTGTACAGATAGCAGGTGGACCGCCGGCATGTACCTAATCCAGTTACGAAATGATAAAGGCGCATTACTGCATCAGCAAAAAATGATGATGCAATAAAACTCTAAAACTGTTTTTATGAAAAAAATGATGCTCACCATTCCCGAAGCATGTCATGAAAATTGGGATGCCATGACACCGGTACAAAAAGGAAAATTCTGCGGTTCCTGCCAGAAAGAAGTCATCGATTTTACCAATATGAGTGATGCGCAACTGGTAGCGTTCTTTAAAAAACCATCTACCGGGTCGGTATGCGGGCGTTTTATGGATGGCCAGTTGGATCGCAGTATCGATCTTCCGCGCAAAAGAATACCCTGGATAAAATATTTTTTCCAGTTTGCCATCCCTGCATTTTTATTTTCGATGAAAGCAACTGCGCAGGGAAAACCGCGGGTGGTGGTAGTTGATACGACAAGACCGGTGATAGAGACGCCACAGGTTGAGTTGGTGGGAAAGATAACAGTGAAGCAGCAACCTGGTATAAATGGAAAAGTGATTGATGAAAAAGGCGAACCTGTTGCTTTTTCCAGTATACGTATCAAAAATACCCCGGTAGGATTAGCGGCCGATAGTAGTGGCCGTTTCAGGATAACGGGCCCATTTGTATTCTCTGGCACCTATCTGGTCATATCTTCTGCTGGCTTCCAGGAAAAGGAAATATTTGTAGAGGCCTTCCCCGACCTGTACAAGGAACTGGTAATACAATTGACAGCCCTGCCTCCACTACAGGAAGTAACGGTTGTTTCGTTTGGTATTATTCGTATGGGGGGTGCCATGAGTAAAGTCGTGAAATCAGAAAGCTTTTTTACACCAGAAAAACCCAAAGAAAGGGCTTCAGATTTAAACATATTCCCTAATCCTGCATCCAGTGGCGGCTCCGTTACGATCGATTGCAAAAAATTAGAAGAAGGCGATTATACCTTACAACTACTAACAACAGGAGGACAGCTAATAAGTACAAAAACTATTCGCCTGGATAAAAAAACAGGACGAGTTAAACTGGACATCCCAACTGTCGCCACCGGTACCTACTTTATACAATTACATAACAAGGCCGTTGAAAAAAGCCAATCAGCCAGGATCATCATCCAGTAGTAATAATTCAAAATTCAAAAGTCAAAATTCAAAAATAGTCTCCGTGGTATGTAATGGACTTCTATTTTTGAATTTTAAATTTTGAATTAGTGCAACACTTATTCCTTTAGTAAAGCAATGGCAGGTTTACTCTCTTCAATTTAGAATATCCGGATGCAAAACAGTAGTCCATCACCAATAACGGGGTCCATTTTTAATTTTGACTTTTTAATTTTGACTTCTAAACCCTGGGTGAAAATCCTCCAGTGTCTTCCTCAAAAACTCCCTGTCAAGATGGGTGTAGATCTCAGTAGTGGTAATGCTCTCATGTCCCAGCATCTCCTGCACGGCCCGCAGATCGGCGCCGCCTTCTACGAGGTGTGTGGCAAATGAATGTCGCAGGGTGTGTGGGGATACCGTTTTATTGATCCCTGCTTTTTTGGTGAGGTCTTTAATAATGAGAAAGATCATCACCCTTGAAAGTTTAGCGCCGCGATTGTTCAGGAAAACAATATCCTCGTTACCAGGCTTTGGGGTAATATGCGTACGGATCTGTTCTTTGTAAAGTGAGATGTATTTAATAGCTGATCTGCCGATAGGCACCAGCCGTTCTTTATCTCCTTTTCCTAACACACGAATAAAACCAACATCCATATATAATTGCGAAAGCTTCAGGTTTACCAGTTCGCTTACACGCAGGCCGCAACTATACATGGTCTCCAGGATAGCTTTGTTACGACCACCTTCCTGCTTGCTCAGGTCTATCTGTGCAATGATTTTTTCGATTTCCTCAAAACTCAGCACATCGGGTAATGCCCGTTTTAGCTTTGGTGCTTCCAGTAAAGTAGTGGGGTCCTTTTGCGAGATATTTTCCAGCAGGCAGTATTTATAAAATGCTTTAATACCCGAGATGATCCTTGCCTGCGAACTGGGTGTCATTCCCAGTTCGGCAATCCATTTGATGAATGCCTGTAATTGTTTTAATTCTATTTCGGAAGGGGCTTTTAATGAAGAAGCCTCCTGCAGGTATTGAGTGAATTTGTCAATATCCCGCAGGTAGGCTTGTACAGAATTATCCGAAAGAGATTTCTCTAATTGTAAATAAGCTTTAAATCCTTTTTTATACGTGTCCCACATGAATGCGATTGAGCGATATGCTGCTTAAGAAAGGATAGGAGTGATGCTTATTGCAGGGTGATCTTTTTCTCCAGTACTTTCCATTCGTTATCAATTTTCACTTTTGCCCAGATATTGGTTGGCGTTACATTGATGGAATCGATCATGTCATGGATATAATCATAATCGATCTCTACTCTTTTACCAAAGGTCATCATGGCTTTTTTACCTGTGCCCATATCTTCCACAAAAAGATTGCCCCGGTCAGAATAAACAACGAGCTCATCAGCAACGGCGAATTTTTTATCAATATTGTTCAGCCCGCTGCTTTGCGCGCTCATGGCTTTATTTTTATTAAAAGGAAGTCTTACCTGGTAACCACGGCCGGTGGCGCAGTCGTTGAACAATAACCAGGCCTGTACAGTATCAGCAAAATAACAGCGTGCAAAATCCTTATTTATTTTAATGCCTGATTGTAATAAATAAGCGAACCCTATTTTACGATTGCTCGGTGCACCATCGAAACTCCAGGTAATGGTATCGGGCATACAATCTTTTGCATTGATATACACATAAGGTTTCAGGGGGAAATTACCGGTAAACTTCAGTGAATCCTTCAGACAGGCTGTATCACAAAAAGTAGCCGGTCCCGAACCGGATTTGCAGGCGCCAAAAGAAGCTGCAAGGGCAACAACAATAACAAGCGAAAAAATTATCCTCATATAATTGGGTTTTAAGTGGAAACAAAAATAGCCATTGCGGGCCTTAGCCCATAAATTTTTTTTACCTTCGGCATACAAGATAAGATATGCCTTTTAGCTTACGATCGTTCAAACACACAATGCGCAGGAATAAGAGCAGAATGCGACGCTACCTTACCGGGCTCGAAAACAATCCTCCCAAAAAACTGGGCCTCTCCATCATACCATTAGAAAAGGAAGTATGGCAGGAAACCGAATGCCTGGCCTGTGCGAATTGTTGTAAAACGATGACACCCACTTTCACCAATAAAGATGTAAAAAGGATCTCGGCACATTTACAAATGACCCCCGATGCATTTACCGCTAAATGGTTGAAAAGAGAACGTGGCGGCGAAAAAGACCTTGTCAATAAAAAACAACCCTGCCAGTTTCTCAACCTGCAGGATAATAAATGCAGCATCTACGAAGTACGCCCTGCCGACTGCTCCGGCTTTCCACATTTATCCAAAAAGATGAAGGACTATGTACATGTCCATAAACAGAATGTTGAATACTGCCCCGCTACATATAAACTGGTGGAGAAGATGATGGAGCGGATACCTGTGGTGAAATAGAGGTTGGATGATGGGTAGTGTATGCCATTGGAATTGTGTCGCATCGGGATCTGGCGTTTGCGTCCCATCGGGGTCTGGCGCATAAAGAAAATTCGAACAATACTACTGTTCAACAGCCGACCCCGATGTATAGTTCTATCCAACAACCAGCAAACCTAAAACTATACAACCCGATAATTTCGAAATTCCTTTTAACATCAAAAACACCGTAACCTTTAATCTGTAAATACTTCATACATCGGGGTCGGCGATAAAAAAACAATTGCATTGAAATATCCCCATCGCCAGACCCCGATGGGACGCACCCAGTGGGGTCGACTATGAAAAAAACAATAGCATTGGAACATCCTCTTCGCCAGACCCCGATGGGACGCAACTCTCCCTTCGCTCATTCTCCCTGTTAGCTCCTTTGAAATCCCTGTCAAATACCCTGAACTACAAACCATAAAGCCTCATAAACGACCCGGCACAAATGATCGGACACAATAATATCACCCGCCTTAACTCAGATCCTCCACCAAAAAAAACTCCGGCTCTTTATACTTACTGCATGTAATAGCAAGTATATCGAACTGTATCCAACGATGACCTGGATTACGAAACAGGAACTCATCTGCAGCCCGCTGTATATTCCTGAACTTTTTCTTTCCTACAAACTCTTCCGGAAACCCATAGCGGGAGCCGGTTCTTGTTTTCACTTCTATAAAATGCAATCGTTTTCCCTTTCTCGCGATAATATCGAGCTCATAGTGCGAATACCGCCAGTTCTGGTGCAGGATCTCATATCCATTTGCGCGCAACCAGTCGGCGGCCATTTTTTCACCTGCTGCACCTACCATATTATGTGAGGCCATGTAGTATCTTTACTCCAAGTTAATCAGCGATTATGAATGGAATAAGTCAATTGAACGGAACTGTAAAGTATTATGACTGGGGTGGCGCGGAGTTTATCCCGGACTTGCTTGATGTAAAGAACGTTGAAAAGCGGCCATTTGCCGAGTATTGGCTCGGTGTTCATCCACAGGCATCCTGCAAGATCATTTTACCAGGTGAAGATGCCCGCCTGCTTACTGAATATATTGCCGCAGATGCAAAAACCCTGCTGGGTGATTTTGTGTACGGGAAATTCGGGACCATCCCATACCTGTTAAAAGCACTTGATGTAAACGATATGCTTTCCATACAGGTGCATCCTTCAAAGGAAGCAGCAGAAAAAGATTTTGCACTCGAAAATAAAACGGGTATACCGCTTGATTCTCCTTTGCGGAACTATAAGGATAATAACCATAAGCCTGAGCTGATGGTAGCCATGGGTGATTTCTGGTTATTGCATGGATTCAGACCCGAAAAAGAAATACAGGACATCCTGAATAAAGTAGAGGAGCTGAGTTTCTTATTGCCTGTTTTTATAAGAGAAGGATATGGCGGTCTGTATAAAACAGTAATGGAGCTGCCGCAGGAAGAAGTCAATACAATACTGCAGCCGCTGGTAGATCGTATCGTGCCTTTATATAAAGAAGGTAAGCTGGATAAAAACCAACCTGATTATTGGGCGGCAAAAGGCACACTGACCTTTTCATTGCCAGGTAAGATTGACCGTGGTTTGTTTTCGGTTTATTTATTTAACCTGCTGCATCTCACAAAAGGGCAGGCCATATTCCAGGATGCCGGTATTCCACACGCTTACCTGTATGGACATAATGTAGAGATCATGGCCAGTTCAGATAATGTATTGCGCGGCGGGCTTACCACCAAACATATTGATGTAAAGGAATTGCTCAGGCATACCAAATGTGCGGCCACTACCTATAAAATAATCGAAGGGGAGAAAAAAGACAATCAGGTCGTTTATAAAACCCCGGCGCCTGATTTCGAACTAAGTGCTATTACACTCAGTAAAGGCCAACAGTTTTCTTATACAGCATCCACGGCGGAGGTTTTCCTGCTAATAGATGGAAAAGTCACCATCAGCGATAAAAAAGGCCAGGTAAAGCTGCAAAAAGGAAATCCTTCTGCTATTGTTTTTGCTGGTGATAAGATAGAACTGACCGGGGACGAGGATTCCCTGCTTTATAAGGCAACCGTGCCGGGGAATGAGGGTTAATAAATTGCCTTGTAATTGGGCTAATTTATTTTACTTTTACACCGAAAATAGAACCAATGAAATTAACAAAATCAACTATCTGGGCCTTTGTTCTCCTGCTATTAGCCGCTGCATTGTACCGGCTGATCCCGTTCAGGCCCGCAGGCTTCGCCCCACAAATGGCAATGGCTATTTTTGGCGGAGCTATGATCAGGGATAAGAAATGGGCCATCATTCTGCCTGTTCTGTCCTTATTCATCTCTGATCTTATATTTTATGTGCTCAACCTGGCAGGATTGACGGAAATGCTCGGCTTCTACGGCGGTCAGTGGGCTATCTACCTGGTCTTTGTATTGCTGACCCTGTTTGGCTCATTGATGAAGAAAAAAAATGTACTCAATATCGCAGCATTCTCCATAACCGGATCAATCATCTTTTTCACCCTATCCAATTTTATTACATGGGCAACAGGGTATGGTTTTGCAAGACCATTGACAGTTGAAGGACTGATGTTATGTTATGGTGATGCACTGGCTTATTACCGTTCAGGCGGGTTGATCAATGGATTCGTAGGTAACTTTATACTGGGCGACCTGATCTGGAGTTTTGTATTATTCGGGGTGTATTACCTCATTACCAATTTATCGGCAAAGCCTGCATTGGCTCCCAAACACTAGTATCAATTACACAACGCTGGTGAGCAGCGAAAATTTATAGAAAAGGAGAATACATGAAAGGTGTTCTCCTTTTTCATGTATAACGGAGATCCATCTCAAAACTGTTTTTTAATAGCGCATGTTGTAGCTGTCTATTTTCACACAGTGAAAATAGGCCTTAGCTCAGCCCTGTGCAAATAGCTGAGTTCTTCCTTCAATCATTTTGGCTGTTAGCTCCTTCGAAATCCCTATCGAAATAGTTGAACTACAAGTTTATGTCGGAAACCCCTGGCAAAGCTGGCCATTTAATGAAGAAATACTTTTGAGATAGTCCTAGTGCAATGCCAGTTCTGAAAAGTAATAGTTATTGTGCGACAGTACTGCGTTCACCTGTACATCCAGTTTGTTGGCAAACAGCGGGCAGTTAGTCACCAGGGTATGAAACTCTCCATTCTCTCCACAGGCATCGATGCCCAATGCTTCTAATTCTTCGATAAGCGACGCGCTGATTTGTTTGCCAATAAACCGTTCGCCCATTATTTCATTGCAACTCACGATCATGGTTTCGATACCCGATTGCAACATCTGTAATACAAGTTCCTTCCTGTTTTTTTGCCACAGTGGTAATAATGTTTCCAGTCCTGCCGCAGCACAAACTTTTTCTTCCCAGTCACGGTGCGGTTGCAGGTCAATATCCCCAAATACAGCAGCTGAAAGATCAAACCGTTCTTTGAGTTCTTTTAAGGCCGCAGTAAACAAGCTTTCATAATCATTCCATGAACTGCTGAGCAAATGCAGGGGAATACCCGCCTCCGCTGCCTGTCTCTCAAGGATCATCGCAGGTATACCATGTGAGCGGGATATCTTCCCCTGCTCATTCAGTACATTCAGTAATACGCCGGGACGGTAACCTTTTTTCATGACCTGCATCAGCGCAAAACAACTGTCCTTGCCTCCGCTCCAGGAGCAAACAATTGTATTATTCATAAGATTCTTTTTATTTGTACATCAGCCTCCAGCTTCGTATCCTTCATCTACCAGCAGGTTCTTACTATCTGCTGCAGTAGTAGCCAGCACATCACAGCGATTATTATATGGATTGCTTGCATGCCCTTTCACCCAAACAAAACGAACGCTGTGTTTTTGCGCAATTCGATGATAACGCATCCAGAGGTCTTTGTTTTTCTTGCCGCCTTTAAAATCTGTTTTGATCCAGTTCTTTAACCAGCCCTGCTCCACCGACTTCACGATGTACTGACTATCTGAATAGATCGTAACATTTAATCCATCCCGTTTAAGCGCCTCCAGGCCCGCGATCACCGCCAGCAGTTCCATCCGGTTATTGGTCGTGAGCCGGTAGCCCTGTGATAATTCTTTACTGTTCTGTCCCGACATCAGTATTGTACCGTAACCACCCGGACCCGGATTTCCTCTCGAAGATCCGTCTGTATATATAATAATATTGCTCAATTTTTTTATTGATTTTTTAAAGCGCAGATCGCTCAAACTTCAAACTTCTAATCTTAAACCTGGAACACCCCCGTCTTCAATTCCGCTGTATAGGGATTGTTATTGGCAGCATGTATACCTTCCGATATTACCCGCCGTGTTTCAGCAGGATCGATGATCGCATCTACCCAAAGCCTGGCGGCTGCATAATAGGCCGATGTTTGTTTATCGTAGCGGTCTTTTATGTCTGATAGAATGCGTTGTTCTTCTTCTACGCTTACTTCTTTTCCTTTTGCTTTCATACCAGCCACCTGTATTTGCAGGATGGTTTTTGCAGCCTGGTCGCCACCCATCACCGCGATCTTTGCAGTAGGCCATGCATAAATGAATCGTGGGTCATAAGCTTTACCACACATGGCATAATTGCCGGCACCATATGAATTGCCAATGATGATCGTGATCTTGGGCACTACCGAATTGGCCACTGCGTTCACCAGTTTGGCCCCGTCTTTAATAATGCCTGCATGTTCACTGCGGCTGCCAACCATAAACCCGGTCACATCCTGTAAAAAAATAAGGGGTATCTTTTTCTGGTTGCAGTTGAGAATAAAGCGGGCCGCTTTATCGGCGCTGTCATTATAGATAACACCGCCCATTTGCATTTCACCTTTTTTACTTTTTACGATCTTGCGCTGATTGGCCACAATACCCACCGCCCATCCATCTATGCGGCCATAACCGCAGATGATCGTTTTGCCATATTCTTCTTTGAATTGCTCAAATACAGAATCATCGGTGATACGGTGTATCAGATCCACCATATCATAAGGTTTGCCGTCAGAAGGGAAGATGCCATATAGTTCTTCCTGTTTTTTTGCCGGGGCAATAGCCGCTATCCTGTCAAAACCTGCTTTTTCTTTTTTACCAAGCATGGAAAAGATCTTCTTGATATGATCCATACATTCCTGCTCGGTACTGAATTTATAATCGGCAATTCCGGAGATCTCGGTATGCGTGGTAGCGCCACCCAGGGTCTCATTATCGATATCTTCACCAATAGCCGCTTTTACCAGGTAGGGGCCTGCAAGATAGATCGAGCCATTGCCTTCCACCATCAGTGTTTCATCACTCATGATCGGCAGGTAAGCGCCACCTGCTACACAAGGTCCCATCACCGCGGCTATCTGTGTAATGCCCATACCGCTCATGCGGGCATTGTTGCGAAAGATCCTTCCGAAATGTTCTTTATCAGGAAAGATCTCATCCTGCATAGGGAGGAATACACCGGCACTATCAACCAGGTAGATCACGGGCAGGTGATTTTCCATGGCGATCTCCTGCATGCGCAGGTTTTTTTTGCCTGTTATAGGGAACCAGGCCCCGGCCTTTACAGTTTGATCATTGGCCAGGATCACACACTGGCGGCCACTCACATAGCCCACGCCGGCAACCGTACCTGCCGCGGGACATCCCCCCTGTTCTTCATACATCTCATAACCGGCAAATGCGCCTATTTCAATAAAAGGTTTGTCTTTGTCAAGCAAATAATCAAGTCGCTCACGGGGAGTGAGTTTGTTGCGCTCTTTTTGTTTGGCCATTGCCTTCTTTCCTCCGCCCTCATAGATCTTCTCAAGTTTATGCCGCATATCGCCCAGCGATAATTTCATCACATCTTCATACCTGTTAAAATCAATATTCATACGTATCGGTTGTATTAACAAAGATAGGGGAGGATACAGGAAATGAAATACGGGATAGTGAGCAGCCCTTAAACGAGGTGTGGAAATTCAAAATTAAAAATTAAAAATTCAAAAATGGGTCGTTTTAATATAGAGTGTCATCAACGCAAGCGCTGCGTTTACGGAGATGGTGTATTGTTATTTAACTCAATGATAAATAGCATTGCAAACACTAAATTGAAAAAATCAAAACCTGGAGTAAGTTATAAATCCACGGACGCTATTTTTTAATTTTTAATTTTGACTTTTGAATTAGTCATCGAACGGATAAAAAAAAGAAGCCGGCTCATAAATGAGCCGGCTTCTTTTTTTTATCCGTTCGATGACAGCTTAGAAGCTTATTCTCGCTCCAATCTGGCTGATATACCTTGCGCTTATACCTGGAACCGCACTTGTTGAAAGTCCCCATGGAGTGCCAGTCTGTGGATTGAACCTGTATTTAGGTGTCAGATCATTAGCTGATACATATCCGGTGAACTGTAACAGTGAGTACTGGTCAAAGCTGAGGAAATAAGTCTGACCCCATTTCCTGTTCAGCATATTGGTGAAGTTTGATACGTTGTAGCTTAACTGAAGTGTATAAACTTTCTTACCCATTTTTACATTGAAATCCTGTTGTATTTGCAGATCAAGAATGCTGGTGAAAGGAAGCCTGTCGCCATTACGTTCTGAGAATTTACCCCTGTTTTTGTTCAGGTAGTCATTACCGAGAATGTATTTTTCAAACATAGCTCTTTGATCAGCTTGTGAATAAGTAACACCATTGATCGTATTTGCATCAAATGTCATCACATTCACCTCTGCGGAAGTAGGGATGTAGATCAGGTCACCAAATGCAGCGCGGCCGTTGTCGCCGATCATACTACCGTTATAGATATAACTGAACGGAGCACCTTGCTGACCATTATACACCAGGCTCACTGTTGTTGCCATTGATTTTCTTGCATAGCTGAATTTCTTTGACAGGTAAGCGCTGAAACGATGGCCCAGGTCAAAATCAGAAGTAGTAGGCGTTACGAAATTTCTTCCGTTCACCGTTTCCATCGTATTCCATTGCGAGTTGTTCTGCGATGAAGTTGTTTCGTTGTTTACGATTGAATTACCATAAACCCAGTTGGCATTGAATGCCCAGCCTTTTCTGAAGGCTTTATCAATTGTTGCACTGAAGTTATAAGAGTATCCTTTTTTACCCTTCGTGTTAGACAGCAGGTAAACGCCTGTATAAGGGTTCACGCCTGTTGAACGCATAGGGATATTGGTAGGTGTACCACCGAAAGAGTAAACATTTCTTGAACCTGCACCGGCAGATTTTAATGCCGGAGGTATGATGTTCACGTTCTGGTAGTAGATCTCCTGCAGGTTTTTAGAGAAGATACCTTCCACAGTAAAGGTCCAGCCTTCACCAAATTTCTTATCAACAGCCATAGAAGTGCGGAAGATCTGTGGCAGTTTGAATTTCTTTGTCATCAGGTCAATCTGGCCTCTTGAGTTGGCAAGACTGATATTGAAGTCAGTACTTGTATATTGTCCAAAAGGATCAGGTCTGAAGAAAGGACTTGGTCTGGCCGCGATCTGCGCGGCGCTTGGATCAATACCGCCAACTGCGATACCGTTATTGTTGTACACACCACCGGGCCATACCAATGGCATACGGCCAGTGAAGATACCCAGACCACCACGGAGAGTCAGATTTTCTTCAGGCATGCGGTATACAAAACCTACTCTTGGAGAAACACTCCAGGGCACTTTTGTAACCTGTCCTGAACGCGCACCCTGCAGATCATAATACTGGGATATTTTACCGATCGCAGTATCATTGAAGAAAGGATCTGTTCTTGGATCGGTCAGGAATTCAGTTTTATCAAAACGAAGACCGAAGTTCAACGTAAACCGGTCACTGATTCTCACTTCATCATTAGCGAAGAATGCCAGGTTCAGGTACTGAAATTCTGCTGCAGAAGCAGTGGTCTTTTCGTCTTTATTATCCAGCAATGCAAAAGAACGCTGGTAACGGGTAGGCGCAAGGTTATTCAGGAATGCATCCAGGTTCGCATAAGTATATGTACCGAAGTTATCCCTGATAAAAGTGTTTCTTGCCTTGCTGTACAGGTTATCTGTACCGATCGTGATCAGGTTTTTGCCTGCATTGAATTTGTAGGCATCATAGAAAGTCACATTTTTCTGCGCCAGGTAGTTGGCACCGGAGAAGTTCTCTGTACCAAATGTATAACGGCCTGAACCATCCGTGATGATCACCCTTGGGAATGGATCGCCGATCGGGTTACGGTCATCAATTACGTTTGTATAAGTAAGCAGGAAACGGTTGCTGGCTCCTCTCTTGAAAGAAGTACGCAGTTCCGCGGTTCCTGTATGGGAAGTAGTTGGGAACAGGTAACCGTTATTAAAGAAGTTGATACCGGTAGTGTTACTGGCTGTTGTATTAAAACGTTCGCCATCATTATAACGGTAGCTCACAGAAAGTTTGTTGGCTGTGTTCAGGTTCCAGTCAAGTTTAGCCGTGATACGGTTGGCATTCACTTTTTCTGGATTGTCCAGGAAAGATCCCGGATCGTAGTTATAAGTTGTCTTCAGGTAGTTCACCAGCGTATTCACCGTGGTCAGGTTACCATTGCCCCTGTAAGTGCTGATATCAAATGGTTGTGGACGGTCTTCTTTCTGAATTTCTCCCAGTACAAAGAAGAACAGCTTGTTCTTAATGATCGGGCCACCAGCTCTGAAACCATATAAATTATTTTTGAATGGAGCCAGGCGTGTACGGGCCTCTTTAGCCACATTGCCTGGTGTTTTACCAGCCAGCTTCTCATTCCTTGTATAATACCATACAGAACCAGACAGGTCATTGGTACCTGAACGTGTTGTTGCATTGATACCGCCGCCTGTAAATCCACCGATTGACGCATCAAAAGGAGAGATGACCACCTGGAACTGATCGATCGCGTCAATAGAGATCGGGTTGATATTTGCCTGGCCGCCGTTTGTACCGGAAGCAGCAAGACCAAACACGTCATTATTGATGGCCCCATCGATATAGAATGCATTGAAACGGTTGTTCTGACCCGCGATAGAGATACCACCGTCATTGGTTATTTTAGCTTGTGGAGTATATTTCAGGAAATCATTTAAACTTCTTGTTACAGTAGGGATCCCGCTGATCTTATCTCTTCCGATAGAAGTTTCTGCGCCGCCGCGACCCGCTGCAACCGCTCTTCTTGAAGCAACAACTACCTCGCTCAATGTGCTGGCGTTGTCTGCCAGTACAATATTATAGTTTGCTTTTTCCCCGAGAGAAAGGCTTACATCATTTTTTGTCTCACTATTCAGTCCTACAAAGGAAAAAACAATGGTGTAAGGCCCGCCGGGCTGCATATTACTGATATTGAACGTGCCCCCTGTTCTGGAGATCGTACGGTAAACTGTACCGGTTGGCACGTGGGTGGCAACAACTGTAGCGCCTACCAAATCCTCTTTTGCCGCATTTTTGATCGTCCCGCCAATACTACTATTGGTCTCCTGGGATATGGCAGTGAGAGAAACCGTTAATAGCATAACGATTACATAAAGAATTCTCTTAAGCATATTAGTTTATTTTACGTGATTGTGGTGCAAAGAAAGGGAATATTCCAAAACTAAATACAGGTAAATATTAACAAATAGTAATCATAGACCCAATGGGTTAAAAGACAGCCCGGGTGGCCATTTAGCTGCCCTGGGCCCGAACTTTCAGGAAGGTTTTTTTGTTAGTACCTTTGCAAAAATGTGGAAGATATGTTTGACTCAATTGAGGACGCGATAAAGGACATCCGGGACGGTAAACTGGTGATCGTGGTGGATGATGAGGACCGGGAGAATGAGGGCGATTTTATTGCCGCCGCCGCTACTATCACCCCCGAAGTGGTCAATTTTATGACCAAACACGGGCGGGGCCTGGTTTGTGTGCCGCTTCCCGAAGATCGTTGCGATGAATTAGGGCTCGAACAAATGGTCAGCAATAATACCGCCCTGCATGAAACCGCATTCACCGTTTCTGTTGATCTGCTGGGCCATGGCTGTACCACGGGCATCTCCGCCCAGGACCGCGCCAAAACCATCCAGTCGCTGATCGACCCCTTTACCGATCCCAAAGACCTGGGTAAACCCGGTCATATCTTCCCCCTCCGGGCCAAAAAAGGTGGCGTACTCCGCCGCGCAGGACATACAGAAGCAACCGTAGACCTGGCAAGGCTCGCCGGTTTTCCACCTCCTTATGGTGGCGTACTGGTAGAGATCATGAATGACGATGGCAGCATGGCCCGTCTGCCCGAACTGCTGGAAGTAGCCAAAAAATTCGACTTTAAGATCATCTCTATTAAAGACCTGATCGAATACCGCATAAAAAGAGACTCACTGATCGAAGAAATAGTAAGGGTAAATATGCCGACCAAATTCGGCGATTTCAAATTAGTGGCTTTCAAAGAAAAAAACTCCAATAGCGAGCACCTGGCCTTAATAAAAGGCGAATGGGATAAAAATGAGCCCGTACTCACCAGGGTGCATTCATCCTGTTTTACCGGCGATATCCTGGGGTCTCTTCGTTGCGATTGCGGTGAGCAATTGCAAAAAGCTATGGAAATGGTCGAAAAAGAAGGCAAAGGGGTGATCATCTATATGAACCAGGAAGGAAGAGGCATCGGTCTTCTCAATAAACTAAAAGCCTATCGTCTGCAGGAAGACGGTATGGATACCGTAGAAGCCAACCTGCATCTCGGCTTCCAGATGGATCAGCGCGATTATGGCATCGGTGCTCAAATACTACGTTACCTCGGCGTCACCAAACTCCGCCTCATGAGCAATAACCCCAAGAAAAGGGTAGGCCTGATCGGCTACGGGCTTGAAATAATCGAAAACATTCCGATTATCATCCAGTCAAATCCTCACAATCATAAATACCTGGAAACGAAGAGGGATAAATTGGGGCATGAGATGATGAACGACGATAAAAATTAAAAATTAAAAATGTAAAATTCAAAAATAGCCTCCGGGATAGGTAACGGGCTTTCGGTTTTGATTTTTCATGTTTAATATTAAGACTGCATTCTCTTCAATGTCATCCCGGGCAAATTAAAAACTCAAAAGACAAAATTCAAAACCCGTAGTTCATTACTTACTACGGAGACTATTTTTGAATTTTGAATTTTGCATTTTTAATTTTTAATTTCCCCACCGGTAGAATCTTTATCAATCACCGGCTGCTGCAATGGCGGATTTTCCTGCTTTTTGATTTTCCTGACTTTCCCCTTCTTCCGGAAAAACTCACCCAGCGTATCAAACTCCTTTCGATACGCGATACTCGCACCCGATCGTTTGGTACGCGCGGCACCACTGGAATTACTCGTCAGGTAATCGAGGTTTTGCCGGTAAAAGAAACTGGCGCGGATTGTTCCGCTTTGGTTGATGAGCCATTCA
>CAZGSG010000021.1:25893-33726 GCA_964528095.1 uncultured Terrimonas sp. | reverse complement strand
TTTTTTCATTGTTTAGCATTATTACCTGGGTAAATCTAGGTCAAAGTTGATAGATAAATTCAATTTCTTGCTAAACCAATTTTAACCGGAGCGATAGTTCCAGGCCAGCCAGTTTTTTAATTACAGGTATTGGCTTCATATCCATGACACTAAGGAATTAGTTGGTTACTTATCTTTTTCATAAGAAATAACCCGGTCGGCATTTACGCGGGCGACGCGATTTAATTGAAGAAAAGCAGGGAAGAAATTATCATTATCAATATACACCGGTGCTGTAACCCCGTTTTCTTTTATATTAAAAGAAAATACCACCGGGTCTGAGGTTTTAGCGATATAAACCCTTCTTGCGCCGTCCTTATTATTTTCTTTTTCCATGGTAATAAGTTTAGCGATACAAAAAGAACAGTCCCCATCAAAGTAATATACTAATAGGTCTTTGCCTTTTAAAGAGTTGTCTATAGCCAGCATTTTTTCATATGCAGCGGGTTGCAAGTAGTCTTTTTTGGCTACTCCACAATTAGATAAGGACAGCATTAAAAAGAAGGCGTGAATCAAAAGAATAGATCTTCCCTTTTTCATAGTTTTAAAATTTATACATCACTATACTTCCCTCTGCTTTATGTGTCAGGGCATATATTGTCCTTGTTTTCAGGTCAACATCAAATGACAAAATCGGGATATCCAAATCGTAATTTATCATTGGATTCAGATTTTTATCAAATTGAAATAGTTTATTTTGATGTTCATCGTCTTTACTTGCAAGTTCTCCATCATATAAAACAAATATATAGTTGTCTCCCATAATCGCAGGTGCGGAGTAGCCATCTTTAGCTTTTTTTGTAGGTCCGGTCATTGTTCCTTTACCCCCGGCGACAGACTCACTGACATAGTCAGGAGAAAATATATCGGGGCCTTGTATGCGCCGAATCAATATACCGGAGGTATCATATAGGTCAAGAATATCGCATGTGTAGTAATCAAGAAGAATCCTGTCCCCGTTTTTTGAAAAACTCAGACCTCCATAGAATGCGTCATTCAATTCATAGGGAGCATATTTTCTATCTCCTGAGGGATAGTCTCCTGCTGCATACTTAAAAGCTCCTGCCCGATCATAGAAGTTAAAAATGGCGATGGTGTCTTTATTAAAATTAGGACGGAAATCTAGAATTTTATTGGCGCCAACAACAAGAGACCTTCTTAAAGAAGGAGTTTGAATTTTTATTGATTCTATAGGAAGAGCTGTAGGGGACGATAAATCCAGTAAAGAATCAATGCTATACACAAAAACACGTTTTTTTTGGTTATCTAAAACAAATAGTTTTTTTTCGTCGGATTTATATTGAAGTGTTTGCGCGGAAATCTGTTCATTGGGACCTTCGCCTTGTTTTATAAACGATTTTAAATATCGTAGCGAATCCAATGAATATACTTTTGCTAAAAAGCCATTTGAGGCTTTATCTATAAATAGCAGTAGGTTTTTTTCGGGTATCACACATATTCTTGAAGGCAAAAGCAGGTTGGGGATTGCAATAACTTTTCCTTTTAGTTTTTCTTTGCTTTTAAAACTATCGTAGTTAAAAGTAGGGCCTCCCACCTTATCTTCTTTTGAACCACAACCAATGATACTTATAATTCCAACTATAGCTAAGAGATACTTCATATAAGCTGTTATATTTTGTAATGGTTATTTTAAAAAAAAGTAATCAATAAGGGTCTCTTATTGATTACTTATAAAATTTAAATAGCTCTTCAACAATAATTACTGCTTCCGCTGGTTGTTGCAGGTAACACTGCCGCTACCATCATTCCAGGTTATTGTGCAGGTCCAGTCTGATGCTGACTTGCAATAAGTAGCACAATCTGTTGGTCCCGCTGAGTCTGATAGATCAGCAACTTGTGTTTGTGAAAATGCTGAGAATGCAGCGAATAATAAGGCTGGAATAGCAGTCCATTTTGCAATTTTCTTGAGCATAAAGGTTGATTTTAAATTAAAAAATAGCGAATGAAAAATCGATTAAAGAATATTTTATTTTACAATCGTTGTTTAGTAAATCGAGTAAGATGGTTATCAAATATATTTTAGTAGACTGCAATTTCACCGCAGTTGTGTATTTGAAAAAAGAATTTTTTCTCAGTATATATATAGTAGTTGTATTTAATTTACTTGTGGTGCTAAAGTTCAATGTGTGTAAGAATAATTTAATACAGGCAGCCTATTTAGAGTATAGAAAGGAATAAGGATATAATGCACGACTGGATATTTATTTCTGATGGTGCTGCAAAAATGAAAACAAATAAGAGCGGAAATATTTTAGCGAAGGCCGTAAGGGGTATACCGCATAGAGAATATATATACTATGAGTGAAAACGATTATTCGTATTTGGACCTTGATAATAAGTAAGTTTTTTATCTAGTCAGCGGATGGGGAGCGCGTGGTCACCGGGGAGGTATTTGAATCTTGATTTTTTGCGGCCTAGATTTATTCAATTTTAAATCTCGTTTCAAAACGTCCGTCCCACTCGTAATAATAAGATTGTTTTTGTTTAGAGTAAGAAATTGGCGCACCAAGATCTTTCATGAGGCCTAGAAACTCGTAGAGGGATCGCTCTGAAATATTCAATCGGTTGGCTAGTTGTTTGGGAGTGCCGGTGCCTTTAATGCGGATAAGGCGATCAATAGTTTGTAATCGTTCTAAGTATTGCTTTAGCATAGAACAAGGAATAAGGTTGTGACCAAATATAAATAAATTTTTAATCTAAATACAGCGCAGGAAAATTATGTGACATAAGTACTAAGTGGTTTCCCTTACCGGGTGTGCTGTGTTTTTATTCAAATGAAGTGACTGATAAATGAATTTAATTTTCGCCTACTACTAATTTTATATCTTCAAATGAAGTATTAATATGCCAATTGCTATTACCATCTCGCCATTCCGCACCGTTTTTTGTTTTGTGGCAGTGGTATTAGCAGCCTGGATAATACTTCCTAATTTAAGAGTGAGCCTGTTACCAGATGAGAAATCTACTACGCTGAATATATCATTTACTTTGCCGCAGAGTAGTCCGGATATTGTAGAACAACAGGTGACATCTATTATTGAAGGGGCCTGCTCACAACTAAGCCAGTTAAAGAAGATCATCTCAATATCTAATTATGATAAGGGGAATATAGAATTGCAGTTTGATAAATCGGCGGATATACAATTCAGGCAATTTGAACTGGCTGCTATTATCCGGCAGGTATACCCCCAACTTCCCCAGGCCTGTTCTTATCCGCTTATTGTAAATGGAACCAGTTCTACCGCGATACAAAATCCATTATTGATCTATTCCATCAATGCTCCTTTGCAGCCGTTTCGTATCAAAATGGAGGCAGAAGATATTTTTCGTAAAGCATTTGCGGGTATGAGCGGGATTAAAGAAGCAAAAGTTTCAGGAGTAGAGAACCTGCAGCTTACGATCCGGTTTGATAATGCCAAATGCGAAGCCTGGCATATTGAACCCAGCCGAATCATCAGCAGTGTTCAATCTTATTTTGCGCCTGTTTACCCTGGCAATATCACAACTAATAATGGGGAACAGTTTTTTTTACAATTGCCTTCGCCAAAGGCTTCTATTGAGGTAATCGAGAATATGCCGATACCTGTTGCGGGTACACAGCTCATTCGCTTAAAAGATATTGCGGCCGTCTATACTGAAGAACAGGAACCCAATGGCTATTTCCGTATTAATGGGAAAAACTCGGTCAATCTCAGCCTTTATGCAAGAGAAGGAGAGAATAAAGTTTTGCTTGGCAAAAGAGCAAAAGAAGTAATAGCTAAAATACAGTCGCAGCTAACCAACGGGTTTGAAATACGATTGGATTATGATGATACCGAATTTTTAAAAAAAGAGATCGCCAAAAATTACCTTAGAGCAGGCTTGTCAGTAGGTATTTTGATCCTTTTTATCTTACTGGCCTATCGCAGTTGGCGACACCTGTTAAACCTCTTAGCGGGTTTGGCGGTAAGCATGTGTCTGACCATCTTTTTAGCCTGGTTATTTAAAATAAATATTCATCTTTATACGATAGCCGGCCTTGCCATATCTTTTGGCATTATGATGGATAATACCATTGTAATGCTGGATTATTACCGTCAATGGAGAAACCGGAAAGTATTCCCGGCATTGCTTGGTTCCAGTCTCACTACCATTGCAGCGCTTTGCCTGGTTTTCTTTTTGCCGGAAGAGGAGAAAAAGAACTTAATGGATTTTTCCATCATCATTGTGCTGGCCCTGGTATCGTCGTTGATAACATCATTATGGTTTACCCCGGGTTTACACCTGCTTCTACATCCATCTCCGGGCAAAAAAAATGCCATGACAGCGAAATTCATAAAGCTGCGAACCAACATAAAATGGCAACGAAGAATATTGTTATCCTATTCTTCTATCATTTCTTTTATCGCCAACTACCGTAAAACATTTATTGTGCTGATTATTCTCGGGTTTGGTTTACCGGTATTTATGCTTCCCCCCAAATGGGAAGGAGATCATTGGTATCATCGCTGGTATAATGCGAGCATTGGCAGCAAAAATTACCAGGAAAACATAAAACCTAAAACTGATAAATGGTTAGGAGGGGCATTGTATCTTTTTGTAAATAATGTGTATGAGAAAAGTGGTTATCGTAGCCCCGAAAAAACAAGGTTGTATGTAAATGCAAAACTACCCTATGGTAATACTGTTGACCAGCTAAACTATATTCTGTCAGATTTTGAAAATTATCTTGCCACTGTCGAAGGAATTGATAAATATGTAACCAGTATTTATTCAGGACAAAGCGGAGCCATAGAAATCGATTTTAAGGAAGGGTATGATCATTCAGCTCTTCCATACCAATTAAAATCAAGATTAATCTCAAGGTCATTGGATTGGGGAGGAATGGAATGGAATGTATATGGGGTAGGACAAGGCTTTAGCAATGCGGGTGGAGATGAAATTCCGGGTTTTCGGGTAAATATGAAAGGGTATAATTATGACGAATTGGAAAAGCAGGCAAACAGGTTGGCTGAAAAATTACTGGAACATGAACGTATTGAAAATGTAAATATAGATGAACGTATAAGCTATGATGAAAAACAGGGCAGGGAATACATATTAAATCTGGACGCAGGACAAATGGCATTGAATAATACCAACAGGACGGAAGTGCTGGCTAAGATAAACGATCTGTCAAAACCCACTCATCCTGGTACCCAGGTAGCAATCAATAATCAATACTACCCGGTGGTATTAAAAGAAAAGGACGCCGGTAATTATTCAGACTATGAGTTGTTGCATCGTAGTATTCAACTGGATTCAAATAGGGCAATAAGGATAGGTGGACTGGGAAAATTGGAGTTTCGAAACACGGCCAATAGTATTCGCAAAGAAGACAGGCAATATATACGGATGGTTGGTTTTGAATATATGGGGGCGAAAGAGTTTGGGAGCAGATACCTGAAAGAGGTATTAGGCAAAATGAAAAAGGAGATGCCGGCAGGTTATACCGCGGAAGAACAGGATTGGAAAGGAGATTGGGGAAAAAGCAGCCGGAAATATGTTCTGATATTTATTTTAATACTCTCCGTTTTTTTTATCTGCAGTATTTTGTTCGAAAATCTGAAAGAACCATTTTTTATTATCAGCATGATACCAATTTCATTTATAGGCCTCTTCCTTACTTTTTCTTTGGGAGAATATTATTTTGACCAGGGCGGTTATGCCGCATTTGTTATGTTGGGAGGTTTGGTTTCCAATGCTGCTATTTTTATAGTCAACGATTTTAATAAGCTCCGGAAAATACGCTCTTTTGCTTCGTATAATAAGCTGCTGGTAAAAGCTGCTGCGAATCGTGCCCGGACCATTTTATTGACAACTATTTCCACTTGTTGCGGCCTGATTCCTTTTTTAGTTGAAGGTCAAAACGAAGTGTTCTGGTTTTCATTGGCTGTTGGCACGATCGGGGGGCTTTTATTTTCACTGGTAGTTATTTTTTTAGTACTGCCTGTATTGCTTTGGGAGAAGAAAAAATTAACTGTATAAAAAAAGCATGCACCCTCTCAGATACATGCCTTCTAGTTTATCAACCGTCCGGGCGATAAGCGTGTTAATTATGCGCTACAGGTCACACAACCATCTTCCATACTGCAGGTGCCGCCAACTATGATCGGATCTTCCATGGTGATGGGCGCGGTGTTGGGCACCACACTCAGGTCATGTGTGTCGATCAATGGTTCTACGGATTTTCCACCTTGTTTCTCTACAGTGAACTGTACTGCTTGTGAGGCAGCTTTTGTGCGCAGGTAATACATACCGGTTTTCAGTCCCTTCTTCCATGCGTAGAAATGCATAGAGGTCAGTTTACCGGTTGTTGGAGCATCTACAAAAAGATTGAGCGATTGTGACTGGCAGATATAGGCGCCGCGATCAGCTGCCATATCGATCAGCGACCGTTGTTTGATCTCCCAAACTGTTTTATAGATATCTTTTATTTTATCAGGAATACCGTCGATCTTCTGGATAGAACCATTGTGACGGATGATATTGGTCTTCATCTCATCATTCCACAGGTTCAGGTTTACCAGGTCTTTCAGCAAATGTTTATTTACCACCACAAATTCTCCGCTCAATACACGACGTACATAGATATTCGACGTATAGGGTTCAAAACACTCGTTATTACCCAGTATTTGTGACGTAGAAGCTGTTGGCATTGGCGCAACAAGTAATGAATTACGTACACCATGTTTCAGCACTTCTGCTTTCAGTGTGTACCAGTCCCAACGCAAAGTTGGTTCTGTATTCCACATGTCAAACTGGAAAATACCTTTGGATACAGGTGATCCGGCAAATGTTTGGTAAGGCCCTTCAATCTTAGCCAGGTCTTTACTTGCTGTCATGGAAGCGAAATAGATCGTTTCGAAGATCTCTTTGTTCAGTTGTTTTGCTTCATCGCTTTCAAATGGCAGGCGCATTAAGATAAATACATCTGCCAGGCCCTGTACACCTAACCCGATCGGGCGATGACGCAGGTTAGATGTTTCTGCTTCTACAACAGGATAGTAATTATTGTCGATGATCTTGTTCAGGTTCTTTGTCACCTCATAAGTTACCTCGTACAATTTATCATGATCAAATTTTCCATTGATCACATAACGTGGCAGTGCCAGTGAGGCAAGATTACAAACGGCGACTTCATCGGGAGAAGTAAATTCCATGATCTCTGTACAGAGATTGGAGCTTTTGATCGTTCCCAGGTTCTGCTGGTTGCTTTTACGGTTGGCCGCGTCCTTGTACAACAAATAAGGCGTACCGGTTTCTATTTGTGCATCAAGTACTGCAAACCAGAGTTCCTGTGCCTTGATTGTTTTTCTCGCACGTCCTTCCGCCTCATATTTAGCATATAATGCTTCAAATTCTTCACCCCAGCACTCATGTAGTCCAGGCGCTTCGTTAGGGCAGAACAAACTCCACTCACCATCTTCTTCCACTCTTTTCATAAACAGGTCGGGGATCCACAATGCATAGAAAAGATCCCTTGCTCTCATTTCTTCTTTACCATGATTTTTACGGAGATCGAGGAATTCAAATACATCCGCGTGCCACGGTTCCAGGTATACGGCAAATGCGCCTTTACGCTTGCCACCACCCTGGTCTACATATCTCGCTGTGTCATTATACACACGCAGCATAGGAATGATGCCATTGCTGGTGCCATTGGTACCACCGATATAACTACCTGTAGCGCGAATACCATGAATAGCCAGACCGATACCGCCGGCGCTCTGGGATATTTTTGCTGTTTGTTTT
>CAZGSG010000021.1:2883-25883 GCA_964528095.1 uncultured Terrimonas sp. | reverse complement strand
GTGAGCAGGAAGCAGGATGACATTTGCGGCTTTGGTGTACCCGCATTGAATAAAGTCGGGGTTGCATGCGTGAACCATCTTTCACTCATAAGATGATAGGTCTTGATAGCCGCATCAATATCCGCTTTATGAATACCGATAGACACACGCATAAACATATGCTGTGGACGTTCTGCTATTTTGCCATCCAGTTTCAGCAGGTAAGATTTTTCCAGTGTTTTAAAACCGAAGTAATCGAACCCGTAATCCCTGTCATAGATAATGGTGGAATCCAGTAATTCTGAATTATCCTTAATGATCTGCCATACCTCATCAGAAAGCAGGGGAAGATATTTTCCTGTGCGTGGATCTGTGTAGTTATATAACAACTGCATTGTTGCAGAAAAACTCTTAGTTGTGTTCTTATGCAGGTTACTTACCGCAATGCGGCTGGCAAGTAATGCGTAATCAGGGTGTTTCACCGTCAATGAAGCAGCAGTTTCAGCAGCAAGATTATCCAGTTCTGTAGTAGCAACGCCATCATATAAACCTTCAATTACTTTCTTGGCCACATCTACTGCATTGACAAAACGCCTGTCAAGGCCATAGCAAAGTTTTTCAATACGTGCAGTGATCTTGTCGAATTTGACGCTTTCCTTTTTTCCGTCTCTCTTTAATACGATCATCGTTCTCGAATTTATTGGTTAGTAGGTAGTAGTTTAAAAGTCTTCATTAGTGGAAAATGCCTGGTCTTCTTTTGTAGAGTTAAGCACTCCTGATTTTTGATAATCACCGACCCTCTTTTCAAAAAAGTTGGTCTTGCCTTCCAGCGAGATCATTTCCATAAAATCAAATGGATTGGTAGCATTGAACATTTTAGGATATCCCAGTTCGTCTAACCATCTGTCAGCAACAAACTCAATGTATTGCTGCATCAGTTTGGCATTCATCCCGATCAGTGCAACGGGAAGCGCTTCTGTGATAAATTCTTTTTCAATTGCTACCGCATCACTAATGATGCCGAAAACTTCATCCTTTGTTAATTTATTTGAAAGCATGCTATATAACAGGCATGCGAATTCACAATGTAATCCCTCATCGCGGCTGATCAGTTCGTTGCTGAAGGTAAGCCCGGGCATCAATCCTCTTTTCTTTAACCAGAAGATGGAACAGAAACTACCGCTGAAAAAGATACCTTCTACTGCCGCAAAAGCAACAAGGCGTTCTGCAAAAGAGCCGTTCTCGATCCAGCGCAATGCCCATTCCGCTTTTTTCTTTACTGCAGGCACTGTATCTATTGCATGGAACAAACGATCTTTTTCTTTTGGATCCTTGATATAAGTATCAATGAGTAATGCGTATGTTTCCGAATGGATATTTTCCATCATGATCTGGAAACCATAAAAACATCTCGCTTCAGGTAACTGTACCTCACTCATGAAATTGACAGCCAGGTTTTCATTTACTATTCCATCACTTGCAGCAAAGAATGCCAGTACATGTGAAATAAAATGACGCTCCCCATCATTCAACGCATTCCAATCCTTCATATCTGAACCCAGATCGATCTCCTCTGCGGTCCAGAAGCTCGCTTCATGTTTTTTATACTGTTCCCAAACTTTGGGATAATTGATTGGAAGTATAACAAAGCGGTCTTTATTTTCTTTTAAGAGTAGTTCTTCTTGTTGCTGCATAACGTTATAATTAACCTTTAAAAACTGCGGCCGACAAGAGATGCAAAACCCAATAATTTTAATTATGTAAAAATATTAGCAATCGATCTTTTGTCTTCCGGAGGCATTCTTAACAAAAAATTCTTCGGGCTGGTTCGGAGGACACACCAAAGAAATCCCACACTTTACACTATTTATTAACAGAGAAATAATGTTTCCGAACGCCAAAATGAATTATTTGTAAGAACTGACGACGAATTTAACGTAGAATGCCCCAAATTTTCGGTAGTAGTTTTTCACAAGATGTTAATAGTTTTTGTAACCCTTTGTGAGCAAGAATTTGCGGGCAAAAATTGTTTCAAAGCCCTGCCAACACTCCATTTTCGCATAACGAAAAATAAAAATCTGGCCGAAAAACTTACGCACACTTTCCAGAAAATGATGGGAATAATCTATCATGTTTTTTATCGGATTATTCAAATCATTACTTATGCACATTTTTTCATTTTCTGCGTAAATCCGGTGAATAAAGCCTATAAGATTTTCTCCCGGATTGTCAGCAAATCGTCAGTTTTCTGATTGCGTAAATGGTGTTACTGAATTCGTAAACCGGTTAGGCGTTCATTCTTCATTTTTACAAAAATTAAAGCGGATGTGTAATTACCAGACATTGTACCATGATGACAATACCGGTTATGTAGTGCGTTGCAATGAGTGTGAAAAGATACAGGTGGGTTATGGCAACCTGATGCTTACCTTTTCGGAGGAAGATTTCGATGCTTTCAGGAACTGGGTACATAAATACCGCGATGAGCAACATCCCTCACAAAACCCGGCTTTGCGAAATATTGTAATACCAACACCCTGCGAAGGAATCCGCCTCCTGCTTTGCCTTCGCGAACTGCGCGAATTTGACCGTATGCTGGAAGCCGCGGACACTGAACTGCAATCCCTGGAAATGATAAAATTGTTTGAAGGTTGATAAAGTCCGCGATTTGAGGTCCGAGGTTGAAAAAGTTGGATCAATAAATGAACTTTTCGTCTTGTGAAACCTTAAACGATAGAACTTCAATCTTAAATCAACATATAAATGAACCCCGAAGAATTTAATGAGCTTGTCCGGAAACGGCGCTCTGTATTTCCTGATCAACTGGTGGCCGGAAAAAAAGTAGATGATGCGATCATTAATGAAATAATTATCAATGCGACCTGGGCTCCCAACCATGGTAAAGCAGAACCCTGGCATTTTACCGTATTTAGTGGCGAAGGATTAAAAAAACTGGGTGATTTCCAAAGCAATTTATACAAAGAACTTTCTGGAGAAAACTTTAAGGAAATAACCTATGGCAAATTGCAACAAAACCCATTGAAGGCATCACATGTTATTGCATTGGGAATGAAACGTACACCGAATAAAAATATTCCTGAAATAGAAGATGTAGAGGCGGTGTCCTGCGCTGTACAGAATATCTATTTATCCGTTACAGCCTATGGCCTGGGTGGATATTGGACAACCGGCGGCATCACCTATCGCGAACAGGCAAAGCCCTTTTTTGGACTGGGAGAGGAGGATAAACTGTTGGGATTTTTTTACATAGGTCATGTTGCAGTACCCTCGACGGGAGGAAACAGAAGGCCGCTGGAAGAGAAAACGAATTGGATCAGGGAATAAAATTCAAAAGGCAAAATGAAAAATTCAAAAACAAACCCCGATTTTCAGCATATATTTTTGAGTTTTGTATTCGCCCGATCCTACCCTCAAAACCATACTAAACAGGCATTCTATACAATTTGTGAATAGAAAAAATTATCTTTGCATTCCAATTATTAAAAAGTCATATATGAAAAAAATAGCACTGATTTTATCTATCGTTTTACTGGCCGTTGTTGCCAATGCTCAGCCTCCTGCAGGTGATGCAAAACCAGGTGAGTTTTATGGTGAAAAAGTGACGGCAGACGGAGCGATCGATATTTCTCAGATCCCAGCTAAACTGGCTAACAAAGAGTCTGTAGACACCAAGATCACGGCTAAGGTGTTGGATGTTTGTCCAAAAAAAGGCTGTTGGATCAAACTGGCGGTGAATGATTCTACTACGGCTTTTGTGAAAATGAAGGATTATGGATTTTTTGTTCCACTTTCTGCAATAGGAAAAACAATCGTACTGGATGGTGAGGCAAAGATGAAGACTACTTCTGTAGCTGAATTGCAACACTATGCTGAAGATGCCAAAAAATCAAAAGAAGAAATTGCGGCGATCACCAAACCTGAAAAGGAGATCCGTTTTACCGCAAAGGGGATCACTATCTTAAAGTAAGAACACGATATACAATTTTGGAAAGCTATTCGCGGAAGCGGGTAGCTTTTTTGGTTTTGGGAGAGTGTTGTTGTTTGTTTTTAACACGGAATCCCGGAGAATAAATAATCATTCTTTCTTTCTGGTAATAACTTTATTACTGATTATTTACTCCCGTTTAACCTCAAAATATGGAAACACGGAATAGGCAGACTTTGCCCATTCCGTGTTTCCAATTAGGATAGACGTATAACTTACTGTACAGAACAAATATATTATTCGGAAAGAAAGAATGATTATTTATTCTCCGGGATTCCGTGTTAAAAAAAGGGTTCTTCGCCTTTATTCTTCCACCAACTCCAACACCGTGTCCACCCATTTCTCATGCACATTCATGCATGGGATCAATGTAAAGTTTTCTCCACCCGCATGCAGGAAGATCTCTTTGCCTTCTACTCCCATTTCTTCCAAAGTTTCCAGGCAATCGCTTACAAATGCGGGACATACTACCATTATTTTTTTCACACCCTCTGCAGGCAGGGTTTCCAGCCATTTGGCCGTATATGGTTTTAGCCAGGGATCACGACCCAGCCGGCTCTGGAAAGAAAATGCGTATTTATTTTTTGGTATGCCCAATTGTGCTGCTACCAGTTCCGTGGTTTTGATCACCTGGTGCCGGTAACAAAATGCATGGGCCGGAGAGTCCTGCTGGCAACAGTCCGGCGATTGCAGACAATGATTACCGGTGCAATCCGTTTTTTTTACATGTCTTTCCGGTATGCCATGATAGCTGAATAAAAGCAGGTCGAATTCATTTTGCAGGTAAGGTCGTATGCTATCAGTAAGTGCAGTGATATAGTTTTCTTTTTTATAAAAAGGCGCTACGATCTTCAATGAGAAATTATAGCCCTGCTTTTTATGAATTTCTTTTGCATACTCCACTGCTGTTTCATAGCTGCTCATAGCATAATGCGGGTATAAAGGCAGCAACATTACCTCTTTGAGACGGGGATAGTCTTTTTTCAATCTATCCATCGCCTCTTTCGGAGATGGATTACCATACCGCATGCAGATCTCAACGGGCAATGATGTTTTTGCGCTTACAGCTGTTTGTAACTGTTTTGTCAGTACAATCAGCGGCGACCCTTCTTTTGTCCATACTGATTCGTATGCTTTAGCGCTTTTGGGTGCCCGCAGCGGAACAATAATGCCTTTTACCAGGATGGTCCGCCACCATTTTGCCACATCGATAACTCTTTCATCCATCAGGAACTCATTGAGATAGGTACGCAGATCTTTTACAGATGTGCTGTCGGGCGAACCGAGGTTCATTAAAAGAATGGCTTTTTCCGCGTCTTGCATTGATTATTCGATTGTTAAAATAAAATAGCAGGCTGGCAAAGTTCGTTAAGTTTTGTTCACGAAAAATTATTTATGTATTGATCAAGCAACTGATCTCCATTTATATCCGTTAATCATACAAATTCAACATTGCATACTTGCATGACAAACCTGTGACTTTTATACACCCGTACGGTTATACATTTGTGCACTTAATTTATGGTCAGCCCACAACATACCATATCCACCCAGGTACTTGATCGCTTATGCGTTGCAGGAATCAATTTTCATAAAGCAGACACTACGGTGCGAGGCTTATTTTCCATTACAAAAGATGATTTTGCAAGAATTGCGATCAGGGCCAAAGCTGCTAACCTGCGGAGTGTGTTTGTTGTTTCTACCTGTAACAGGACGGAGATCTACGGGTTCGCAGAAAATGTAATGATGCTGGTAGACCTGTTGGTGGCGGAAACCAAAGGAAAAAGGGAAGATTTTTTACAATATGCTTACCTGAAAAGCGGGGAGCAGGCATTGGGGCATTTATTCGATGTATCCTGCGGACTTGACTCGCAGATCCTGGGAGATTATGAGATACTGGGTCAGTTAAAACAAGCGATTGATACCGCCGCATCCGCAGATATGCTGGGTCCGATCATGAATCGTACTGTCAATTATGCTTTTCAGGCGTCAAAAAAAATAAAAACAGATACCTTACTGAGCAGTGGTACTGTTTCCGTTTCTTATGCAGCTATTGAACTATTAAAAGATCATCCTGGAATATTTACAAAAAAAATACTGTTGATCGGTGCCGGCAAATTTGGCGGTAATGTGTGCCGGAATCTGAAGGAATATTTACCCGGCGTATCAGTTACTATTTGTAACCGTACGGATGAACATGCAAAAACACTTGCCAGCAAAGCAGGAATAAATTTTGTTCCTTATAATCAACTGGCTGTGGCGATTCATGCGGCAGATATCCTCGTGGTGTGTACAAATGCACAGGAACCAACGGTATTGCCCGGTTATTTTGTGAAAGACAAAGAAATGCTGGTGCTGGATCTTTCCGTGCCGGTGAATGTGCATGCACAGGTAAAACAAATAAAAGGAATCCGCGTGATAGATGTGGATGAAATATCAACATCTATCCTCGACAAGACTTTTGCAAAAAGAAAAACAGAGTTACCCAAAGCGCAGGAGATCGTTCTGCACTATAAAACTGAATTCAATAACTGGTTGCAGGAATACAGGTATTCACTGCATATCAAAAGCTGGAAAGACAAACTCCAGGAGCTAAGCGAATGGCATCCACAGCCATATTGCGAGATGGCCGGGGAAAAACAGCCGGCTACAGATGAACGAAAAGTTCAAAAGGCAGTAACCCGCTTAGCTGTAAATTTGCGTACTAACCAGGAGAAAGGTTGCCAGTTCATTAACGCAATCAACGATTACCTGGAAATGTCATGAGCACATGGGGGATACAATACGAATAGGAACAAGAGAAAGCCAGCTTGCAGTCTGGCAGGCTACACAGGTAAGCGAACTACTTTTACGATCAGGCCACAAAACCGAACTGGTTTACATCAAAAGTGAAGGGGATATCAATCTTTCCACTCCATTATATGAAATGGGGGTACAGGGTATTTTTACAAAAGCGCTGGACATTGCGCTGCTTGATAAGAAGATCGATATTGCCGTTCATTCCATGAAAGACGTGCCTGTAGTATTAGCGAAGGGACTTGCACAGGCCGCTGTATTAAAACGTGCATCGTATAAAGATTTACTGGTATTGAGAGGAGAAGGAACATTCCAGGAAAAGGACTTTAAGCCCGGGGTACCCAATCCGGAACTAATTATAGCAACCAGCTCCATTCGCAGAAAGGCGCAATGGCTTTATCGTTACCCAGGCAGTAGCATAGAGAATTTGAGAGGGAATGTAAATACCCGGTTAAAAAAACTTGCTGATAGTAACTGGCAGGGAGCCATCTTCGCTGCTGCGGGTTTGGAAAGGATTGGTTTACGCCCGGCTAATTCAATTGACCTGGATTGGATGTTGCCTGCTCCCGCACAGGGCGCTATCATGGTCGCCTGCAGAAAAGGAGATGAAGCCGTACAAGATGCATGCAGTCCGTTGAATGATGAAGAAACAGCCGTTTGTGTTAAAGTGGAACGGGATTTTTTAAATATACTGCAGGGTGGTTGTTCCACGCCTATAAGCGGACTGGCTATCATGAAAGGGAATACTGTTTTATTTAAAGGAAATATTACGGCAACGGATGGCAGTGAAAGTATTGATGTGGTGATAGAGGCGAGTAAATATAAGTATGCAATGATTGCGCAGGAAGCCGCCAATGAAGTAATAGCCAAAGGCGCCAGTAAATATATTCAACGCTGAAAAAGCAGGTGACCATATTATCTACAAAAAAATTAAGACCTGCCATACATACAGCATGTTCGCAACAGGATATTATTATCATAGACGATGATTTTATAGATATTGAATACCTCAGCGTAAGCGAAGAGAATTTTATTTCTTTAAATGAATACCTGGTCTTTACCAGCCAGCATGGAGTGAAAGGGTTTATAAACAATACTATAGCGGTCGGTCTTGATATAGGCCCACGGAAGATATTCTGTTTGCAGGGAGAAACACTGCGATCAACCGAAGCGCTTGATAATACCGACGTGATAGCTATAGCAGCAAATGCTATGGAACTGGCGAAGATCATCGTATCTATTGAAGAAGTAAAAGCCGTCAGCTTTTTATGTGGCAGCAGAAGAAGAGATGAACTTTCACAAATATTAAAACAACATGAGGTGGAAGTGCAGGAGATTGAAGTTTATAAAACACTGATAACAGGAAGCCATGTAACAACCGGTTATGATGGCGTGCTTTTTTTTAGCCCCAGTGCCGTGGAAAGTTTTTTTCAAAAAAATAAACTGAAGAAAAATATCCCCTGTTTCTGTATCGGGAACACTACAAAAAACGCAGTGGCAGAATATAGCGGGAATGAATTGATTGTAGCCAGTGAGCCAACGCAGGAGAGTATATTGTCAGCGGCAACAAATTATTTTATACAAAAAAGAAATCAACAAATACATGAGTGAGTCTACTGCAGAAAAAAGAATATTGCCTTTGTTAAAGAATGATCTGTTGCTGAGAGCATTGAAAGGAGAATCTGTGTCGCGCCCACCAGTATGGATGATGAGGCAGGCGGGCAGGTATTTTCCTCAGTATCTCGAGTTAAAAGAAAAATATGATTTCTTTACACGCGTACAAACGCCCGAACTCGCCGCGGCTATCACCCTGCAGCCTATAGAGATCGTAGGTACCGATGCCGCAATACTTTTTAGCGATATACTGGTAGTGCCGCAGGCGATGGGAATGGAAGTACAAATGCTGGAAGGAAGAGGGCCGCTGCTGCCAGCAACTATCAATGACATGAATGATGTAAATAAGTTACAGGTAACAGAAGCGCATCATCATTTGCAATACGTGTATGATGCGATCAAACTTACTAAACAGCAACTCGATGGGGCTGTTCCACTTATCGGATTTGCCGGCGCTCCCTGGACATTGTTATGTTATATGGTAGAAGGAAAGGGTAGCAAAACCTTTGATAAAGCAAAAGCATTTTGTTATACTGAGCCAGTCACCGCGCATGCTTTATTACAAAACATTACCACGGTGACCATTGCCTATCTAAAAGAACAGGTAAAAGCAGGTGCTGATTGTATACAATTATTTGACAGCTGGGGTGGGGTGTGGGACAAGGAAGATTTTGCCATCTATTCACTGCCCTATATTCGCCAGATCGTGCAGGCATTAAAAAATGATTGTTCTGTTACTGTATTTGCAAAAGGCGTATGGCATAGCCTGCCGGAATTGCAGGAAACCGGTGCATCCGCACTGGGCCTCGATTGGGCCAATACCGCTAAGGTCGCAAGAGGTCTTACTAATAATTCAATCACATTGCAGGGAAATTATGATCCCATTAAATTATTACAACCAATACCAAAGATCAAACAGGATGTGAAAAACATGATCAATGATTTTGGTGCGCAACGATATATTGTAAACCTCGGCCACGGTATTGTCCCCAATATCCCGGTCGATCATGCCAAAGCATTTGTAGATGCTGTAAAAGAATGGAAATAATAAAACAACAATTCATTCAGCATATAAGAAAACTGCAGGATGATATCTGCAGTGGGCTGGAACAGGCCGATGAAAAAGCGCGATTCGAGGAAGATGAATGGCAGCGTCCCGGAGGTGGTGGGGGTCGTACAAGAGTCATTCAGAACGGGAATGTGTTTGAAAAAGGCGGCGTAAATATCAGTGAAGTGGAAGGAGATGTGACACCCGTAATGCGGCAACAATTAAATCTGAAAGGCGATCATTTTTTTGCAGCCGGCATTTCGCTTGTTATTCACCCGGTTAATCCTTTTGTGCCAACAGTGCATGCCAATTTCAGGTATTTTGAAATGTATGATACCCAAAAAAACGTAATCGATAGCTGGTTCGGTGGCGGCGCTGACCTCACTCCTTATTATTTAATGGAAGAAGATGCCATTCATTTTCACCAGACATTAAAAGACGCATGTGATAAATATGATACAGGCTTTTTTCCCTTGTTCAAAAAACGTTGCGATGAGTATTTTGTAAATAGTCACCGCGGTAATGAATGCAGGGGGATCGGTGGAATATTTTTTGATCATTGCCGACCCGACACGCACTATTCGGCAGCCCAATGGCTTGCGTTTGCAACCGGTACAAGCGAATCTTTCCTGCCCGCTTATTTACCTATTGTAAAAAGGAGAAAAGGGATGAACTTTGACGCTGCGAATAAATACTGGCAGGAAATACGACGCGGCAGGTATGTAGAGTTCAACCTGGTGCATGACCGGGGTACTTTGTTTGGTCTGAAAACACATGGCAGAACTGAAAGCATCCTGATGAGCCTGCCACCAACAGTACGCTTCGATTATAATTATCAACCTGAACCGGGGTCGGCGGAAGATCAGCTATTGCAGGTTTGCCTCCACCCACGAGACTGGGTATAAAGGACAGAACGAACATATTTTGATTGTTGACTTTTTAATTCTGAATTATAAATGTATCTACAACGCAGAAATAGAATTCTCAGAACCAGCCCGGCCATCCGGAGCCTGGTGGCAGAAACGATCCTGACCCCTTCAGATTTTATAGCGCCCTTATTCATTGACGAAGGAGAGCATCTGCGAACGGAGATTTTATCCATGAAAAATTATTATCGTATGAGTCTTGACAATACGATTAAGGAAATAAAGGAACTGCATGGATTGGGGATAAAAGCTGTTTTGCTTTTTGTAAAAAGTAAAGATGAATTAAAAGATAATACAGGAAAAGAAGCCTGGAATAAAGACGGGTTGATGCAGCGGAGTATTAAGGCGATCAAAGATGCAGTACCTGGAATGGTGATAATGACCGATGTAGCACTAGACCCTTACTCATCTTATGGGCATGATGGAATTGTAAAAGGCGGCGAGATCGTAAATGATGAAACGGTAGAAGCTTTGGTAAAAATGAGCGTGAGCCATGCGGAAGCAGGCGCTGATTTTGTAGCTCCGAGTGATATGATGGATGGACGTATTGGTGCAATAAGAGCGGGGCTGGAAGAAAATAATTTTACCCGTGTTGGCATTATGAGTTATAGCGCCAAATACGCGTCCTGTTTTTATGGACCATTCCGTGATGCGCTTGATTCCGCTCCTGGTTTTGGAGATAAGAAGACCTACCAGATGAATTATACTAACCGGGTAGAAGCGATCAAAGAAACGCTGATGGATATAGAAGAGGGCGCAGACATTGTAATGGTAAAGCCGGCGCTTAGTTACCTGGATATTATCAGGGAAGTAAAAAATGCGGTAGACGTGCCGGTAAGCGCATACAATATCAGTGGTGAATATGCAATGATCAAAGCAGCCGCGGAAAAGGGATGGATCGATGAGAATAAAGCGATCATTGAAACACTTACTTCGATCAAACGGGCTGGCGCCGACCTGATTGCAACCTATTTTGCAAAAGACGCGGTGCGATTATTAAACCAGTAAGACTGAAAAAATATCTAACGACGAATGACCTACGAAAGAAGTAAACAGTTATTTGAGGAGGCACAACAAAGTATTCCCGGCGGAGTCAACTCTCCGGTGATAGCATTCAAAAGTGTTGGTGGTACTCCGTTATTTATAAAGTCGGCTAAAGGAGCATATTTATATGATGAGGATGGGAATCAATATATAGATTATATCAATAGCTGGGGGCCAATGATCCTCGGACATGCCTATGGCCCGGTCATTGAGGCATTGCAGGAGCAATTGCAGTACTCATTAAGTTTTGGCGCGCCTACCGAACTCGAGATCCGCATGGCAGAGCTGATCAAGTCCATGGTGCCTGGATTGGATCTTATCCGGATGGTGAACAGTGGCACAGAAGCCTGTATGAGCGCATTAAGACTGGCGAGAGGATATACAGGAAAAAACAAACTAATCAAATTCGAAGGTTGTTATCACGGACATGCGGATAGTTTTTTAGTAAGCGCAGGAAGCGGTGTCGCCACGTTAAATATTCAATCGGTACCTGGTATTACGGCTGTTGTGGCAAATGATACATTGACCGCACCGTACAATAATATCGATGCAGTAAAAAAACTGGTTGAGGATAACAAGGATGAAATAGCGGCAATCATCATAGAGCCGGTAGCTGGTAATATGGGTTGTATTCCACCAAACCCAGGCTTTTTAAAAGAGCTAAGAACTATCTGTGACCAGGAAAAAATACTCCTGATTTTTGATGAAGTGATGACCGGCTTTCGACTGGCTCCGGGTGGCGCACAGGAATTGTATGGGATCAATGCTGATATCGTTACGTTTGGAAAGATTATTGGTGGCGGTCTTCCTGTTGGCGCTTATGGTGGACGAAAAGAAATAATGGACCATATCGCCCCCTCCGGAAAAGTATACCAGGCCGGCACATTGAGTGGCAATCCACTGGCTATGCGTGCAGGGTATACTTTATTGAAAATACTGAAGGAACAACCTGCTATATACAATGAGCTGGAAAAAAATACGACTGCACTTGGCAAGGGATTGCAGGATGTATTCGCTGCAGCGGGCAAACCTGTTTGCATCAACCGGGTGGGAAGTATGATCAGTCTTCATTTCAGCAGTAAACCAGTCTCCGATTTTGCCTCGGCGGCCAGCGCAAACAATGAATTGTTTCGCAGGTATTTTCATTATTGCCTCGAACAAGGCATTTACCTGCCGCCATCGCCATTTGAAACATGGTTTATCAGTCATGCCATTACCGCACAACATATTGAACAGACAGTTGAAACAACCAGGGAATTTTTAAAAACGGTCTGATATGGAATTTCAATACCTCAAAGCGATCCATATCATTTTTGTAGTCACCTGGTTTGCCGGTTTGTTTTACCTGCCCCGGTTAATGGTGTATGCAGCTGAAGCCAGCCAACTAAAAGATGAAACAGCGAAAATGATTTTGCTGACACAATTCCAGCTGATGAAAAAAAGGCTGTTGTATGGGATCACCTGGCCATCTGCTGTCATTACTTTTTTGCTTGCTATTCGCTTATTGATGATCTATCCCTTAACAGACTGGCTAAAACTCAAGCTTTGTTTTGTTGTTGCCTTATATCTGTATCATTTCAGCCTGCAGGCTATTTTCAAACAACAACAAAAAGGTATTTTTAAATATTCCGGGCAGCAGCTTCGCGCCTGGAATGAAATTCCCACAGTCATTTTATTCGCGATCGTATTCCTCGTGGTATTAAAAAATACGGTTGACTTCTGGTGGGGCTTACTGGGATTATTCCTGCTTGTTATACTCCTTATGACAGCGATTAAAATCTACAAAAAATACAGGGGGTAACGACGAATTCAAAATTAAAAAGTCAAAAATAGATGCTGGTGTATGGAGAGTATTTCACCTTTTAAAATTTTAAAAGGGCGACTCCTTTTTACTGTAATAAATATAGTTATTGGATTGGACTCATTGAATTAAAAGGGAAAGACCATTCTTCGGACACTATTTTTTAATTTTTAATTTTGACTTTTTAATTCAACCCCACATTTGTCACGACATTCTCATTCGTCATACAAAAGTCAGTTTCCTTTTTGCGTAAATCGATTTCCGCATACAGCAATTGACTAAACTCATGTACTGATACTTTTGCCACCGTTTCACTATAACGGTTTATTGCCTGCTGATTTTTTTAAACACATTTAAGATATGGGCTATTCCCGGGTATGCAAGCATACTGCAATGCATTCCGGGAATATGCCCGCCAAACCAATACCATACGATCAATAAAAAAGCTATGAAGAGATTAACGCTGCTACTTCTGATCATAATGACACATGTTGTCATTTTTGCACAAACAGGCACCGGTTCATTAACAGGAAAGGTTACAACAGCCGAGGGCAGTTCCGCGGCTGTTGTAGTTGTCATGTTAAAAAACAAGAACAGGGGAACGATCACTGACGAAGCTGGTAATTTTAGTTTCAAAAAAATACCCGTGGGCTCTTACGAGATTGAAATCTCACTGGTAGGGTATGAAACACTTACAAGCATTATAAACATTGAAGCAGAAAAAACAGAACGGGTCAGCCTGCAATTAAAACTATCCGATAAACAACTGCAGGAAGTAGTTGTAAAAAGCGGTCAGCGTGGATATAAGGTCAGTAAACCTTCTCCCACACTGAGATTACAAACGCCTTTGCTTGAAATCCCACAAAACATACAGGTGGTTACCAGCAAATTGATCGCTGATCAACAGATCTTCGATATGCTGGAAGGAGTAACACGCAATGTAAGCGGGGTTACAAGAAGCGAACATTGGGATAATTACGCCAATATCACTATGCGCGGGCAACAGATCGGTTCGTTCAGAAACGGTATGAATGTACAGATGCCCTGGGGGCCGCTTGTAGAAGATATGAGCATGGTAGACCGGATCGAATTTGTAAAAGGCCCGGCTGGATTTATGCTGGCAAATGGTGAGCCGACAGGTTTCTATAATATAGTGACCAAAAAACCTACCGGTATTACAAAGGGGGAAGTAAACTTAACAATGGGTAGTTTCGATACCTATAGATCGGCGCTGGATCTTGACGGTAAACTAAGTAAGGATGGTAAGTTATTATACAGGTTGAATATGATGGGCCAGCTCAAGGGATCCCACAGGGATTTCGACTATACTAACCGCTACTCGATCGCGCCTGTGATTACTTATCATGTAGATGATAAAACATCCATCACCGCGGAATATACCTATCAGAAGATGCGCATGGCGCTGATTGGTGCAGCATACCTGTTTACTCCAGATAGATACGGTGACCTGCCCAAAAATTTTACATTGGCAGAACCCAACCTCGATCCCACAGATATAACAGATCAGAGCATTTTTGTTACGTTGAATCATAAACTTTCTGATAAATGGAAATTCACCACCCAGCTCGCATATCTGAAATATGATCAGCAGGGTTCTTCCAACTGGCCGGCATATCCCATTGGAGTTGTATCGGATGGAACGATCAACCGAAACATTGGCATATGGGATGCTGCCAGTGAAGCCAGGCTGGGACAGGCTTTTGTAAATGGAGAACTGAGCACCGGCAGGGTGGAGCACCGTATACTTGCAGGATTGGATATGGGGTATAAAGAATATATGGCCGACTGGGGGCAATCTGCCGACCTTGTTGGATATGAGTATGATGCGAATGGTGATTATGTACCAGTACCATTTAATATACATAACCCGGTGCATGGAAATGTACCTGCGTCTGCATTACCCGCGTTTGACCGCTCCAAGCCATTACGGGCACGTGCAAACGGCAATATCATTGGAGAGTCCTATAATAGTTTATATGTACAGGATGAACTGCGTTTCATGCGTGATAAAATACGTTTTACACTCGCAGCAAGATATACCAGCATCAAACAACACGCTTATGGCACTTACTCTTCGGATGAGCAATTCACTCCAAGGCTGGGACTAAGTGTATCACTCGATAAACAAACATCTGTATATGCGTTATACGACCAGGCATTTGTGCCACAGCAGGGTAGTGATAGCTTGAATAAACCACTGGTGCCTGTAACAGGTAATAATATCGAGCTCGGTATTAAAAGAGATTGGTTCGGTGGCAAATGGAATACGACGGTTTCTATATACCAGATCATACGCAATAATGTAGTATCGTCTGTACCGGGCCCTGTATATAAAGTAATACAGACTGGCCAGACGAAAACAAAAGGTGTGGAGTTTGATCTGCGAGGAGAGATAACCCGAGGCCTCAACCTTACATTCAATTACGCATACACACATGCAGAAGTCACCAAAGATGAAGATGCGGCAAAAGTAGGTACTACTGTACCAGGGTCAGGTTTCGCAGATCATGTAAACAATGCATGGTTATCTTACAGATTTTTACAAGGTAAGGTGGAAGGGCTGGGCTTTTCATTGGGTTACCAGTGGCAGGGCGGTCGTAATGCATGGGATTGGGGCGCTAATACTGCGGCTGCACAATTGCCGGATTATTTCAGGTTGGATGGAAATCTATCCTGGCAGAACAATAAGTACAGTGTAGCATTGAACGTAAATAATATTTTGGATAAATACCTGTTCCAGGGTGCTCCATATGAATTGGATGGTAATAGCGCCACTACAGAATATTATTACCAGGTTGAACCCGGAACAAATTTCAGACTGACATTCGGCTATAAATTTTAAACAAAATATCCTGTTGCTGGAGTGACAGGTAAATAAACTTAATATAGTAACAAATGAAAAAAAGGAATTTAGTAATAGCATTGCTCTGCTGCTTTAGTATCTCGCAGGCTTTCGCACATGCATTATGGATAGAAACGAATGGCAGGGGTAAAAAAGGCACAGCACAGGAAGTAAAGGTCTTTTTTGGCGAGTTTGGAGATAATGATATTACACCTACTGCCAAATGGTTTTCTGATACCAGGGATTTCTCACTTACACTTCTTACACCCGACCGCAAAGAAATTAAACTGACAGCCACGGCTAAACCCGATTATTATGTTGCTTATTTTACGCCGGACATGGATGGGGTATACACATTGGTAATGCACCACCTCGTAAAAGAAGTTTATCATGGTATGTTACTCGATTATAATTCTACTGCAATAGTTAAGGTTGGAACTGATGGACCTGCCGCAACTGTGGCGTTGATCAGCACCGGCGTAAGACCAGCTGTAAAAGCTATTTATAAAAAAGATGAAAAAATTGAGTTGCAGGCATTTCTTTCCAATAGCGTGGCAAAAAAGAAAGAACTGGAAGTAATTGCGGCAAATGGCTGGATCAAAAAATTATATACAGACAGTACTGGATCGACGGACTTTACACCAATATGGCCAGGCAAATATAATGTGGAAATAACCAATACGGAAAAGAAACCAGGGGAACATCATGGTACGAAGTATGAAAGTATATACACCTGCGCTATACATATCATACAGGTGGATGGTAAAAAGGAATAGTATTACCGGGTAATTTAATTTTGAAATTAATATAACCCTGGTGCCATCGGCCCAGGGTTATTGTAGTAAACAGAGTTATCGTGGCGATAAAGAAAAACAAGGTTACAATAAAGAAAATAGCAGGCTTGCTGCATCTCTGGCTGGGTTTATTGTCCGGGCTTATAATTGTATTCCTGGGCATCACCGGTTGTATACTGGCGTTTGAGCAGGAGATCAGGAATATGACCGAACCCGCTTTATTCAGTCCTGTTGAAAACAGATCTTATTTGCCACCATCTGTATTAAAAGATTCTGCTGAGAAATACCTGGATGGAAAAACAGCGAACGGTATTGAATATCCCGGGAAAGGAAGGTCTGCAATGGTGGCCTATTATGATGAGACGAGTTATAAGCTGATCGCACTTAATCCTTATTCAGGCAAAGTGCTTAAGGTAAAAAATATGAACCGTGATTTTTTCAGGGTCGTACTAGATGGACATTTCTATTTATGGTTACCACCGCGTATTGGTCAGCCAATAGTAGCTTCCGCTACACTGGTATTTCTTGTAATGCTTATCACGGGTATCATTCTCTGGTGGCCACGAAACAAAGCGGCAAGAAAACAACGGTTTTCTGTAAAATGGAATACAACGTTTAAAAGAAAAAATTACGATCTGCATAATGTACTTGGTTTTTATATGTCCTGGATAGGGGTGGTGATCGCGATCACGGGATTGGTATGGGGCTTTCAATGGTTTGCTGATTCTTTTTTCTGGATCACTTCAGGCGGCAAAGGAAAAACGGAGGAAATATACCCGGTTTCAGATACAACATTTGCAAAAAATGCCGCTGCTGTCATTTCTGATAATATCTGGCAGCGGTCGATGAAGGAAGTAAAAGAAAAGGAAAGTCTTAGTATCTATTTTGCTCCCTCTGGTACAGGTACTATAGGTGTTTCAATTAATCATCGCCCGGGGACTTACTACAATACTGATGCTTCGAATTATGATCAATACACCGGCAAGTCACTGGTTGCTTCCGGCACTTATTCAGGAAAGTACAGCGATGCTTCATTGGCCGATAAGATAAAAAGAATGAACTACGACATACATGTAGGCGCTATACTCGGTCTTCCGGGAAAGATCCTTGTTTTTTTTGCAAGCCTTATTGCTGCAAGTTTACCTGTTACGGGTTTTTATATCTGGTGGGGGAGACGAAGGAAAAAAGTTCGAAAGCCTGAGGCGGTTAGTAAGTTCTAAGTTCAGTGTTCAATGTTCTTAAAGTAGCCTGGTTACGAAATAAGGAATTTTTACAAACATTGAACCTCGAACCCTGCACTTAATTAAACAATCTTCAAAACCGAGTTTGTCATGAAAGGGTCAGTTTTCCTTTCTCGTAAACCAATTTCCCGATACAGGAACAGAATGGATGTTATAACAATGAATTTTGCAAATGAAATTCTTTTCAGATCCAGGTAGGTTTGCAATAATGCTTTTCCAGGGGAGATAGAATTCTAAACTACACACATGCGAAAGGCGACTCAACTTATACTACTACTTCTACTCATTATTATTACTCATTGTGCGGTTGCACAGGAAGATACAACGGGCAAGGTCAGGGAATTGGAGGAAGTGGTCGTCACCGGCCAATACACTCCACAACCCCTGAGAAGTTCGGTTTATAAAGTGCGCACGATCACCGCAGAACGCATCAAAATGAGAGCAGCCACGGATGTTATCGGCGTTTTGAACAGCGAATTAGGCATCCGTTTTTCAACAGACAATACATTAGGAGAAGCAGATACCAAGATCCTGGGGATGGGAGGTAGTGGTGTTAAAATACTGATAGATGGTATACCGGTAGCAGACAGGGATGCCACCAAACAAAGCCTTACACAGATCGATATTAACTCCATTGAAAAAATAGAGATTGTAGAAGGTCCGATGAGTGTGGTATATGGTACAGATGCATTGGCAGGAGTGATCAATATCATTACAAAAAAAGGAGTAAAGGGTACCAGGAATTTTTCTGTTGGCGTAAGAATGCAGGAGGAGTCGATCGCAGATACCTATAGCCCATTTGCGGATGAAGGAATACACAATGAAAACGTCACAGTAAACTGGAATAATGCGCACTGGAAAGCATCCGGTTATATTACCCGTAATAATTTTGGCGGATTTACCGATACGGCTTCTTTCCCTGCCAAGGTGTTTAAGCCCAAAGAACAATGGCTGGCAGGCGGAACCTTTGGTTACCGGAATAATAAGGTCAATGCCTGGTACCGGCTCGATTACCTGAATGAGGAATTGTTTGCAGCCAGTCCGCTTAATATCAATAACTATATAAGTTTTCAACAATATTATATTACCAACAGGTATACGCAACAGGCGCAGGCCGACTGGCAGGTAAACGGAAAGTTGAAGATCAATACCAGCGCGTCTTTCCAGGACTATAAAAGAAATACTGAATCTTATAAAAAGAATTATCAGGACGGCACAAACCTGCCTGATAGATCTGGTGCGGGATATTGGGATATTTCAAAATTTCAGACCTTGTTTTTCCGCAGCACCGCTGCATGGATCCTTTCGCCCATTGTTTCCATACAGCCAGGCTTTGATGTGAAATATGACAAGACAAGCGGGCAACGTATTGCCGGCATTCCTGAGATAACGGACTATTCATTTTTTATTTCTTCAGAAATAAAACCCGGTAAAGCAGTTAATATCAGGCCCGGTTTACGGTTTAGCAAGAATTCCGTATATGATGCGCCGCCAATTATACCGTCTATCAATACAAAATTCAGGATCAATAAAAACCTTGACCTCCGGATGTCTTACGCACGCGGATTCCGGGCGCCTATCCTGAGAGAACTTTATTTCAATTTCTTTGATGCCAATCATAGTATACAGGGTAATCCAAACCTGAAAGCAGAACATTCCAATAGTTATATGCTTTCCCTTACCTGCAATACGATATCGAAAGGAGAAGTAAAAATCAGTTCCAGTATTTCCGGTTTCTATAATGATTACAGCAATTTTATAGATCTGTTCGCAGCTAAAGATGCCAACGGGAATGATATATTCACTTATTTCAACCGGGATAAGTACAAGACCATCGGTGCTACATTTGATAACACCATTATCTGGAAGGAACTGACAGCTAATATTGGCCTTTCATATATCGCATATTATAATAGATACCAGGAAGACCCGACATTAAAAGGTGACCATAGCAAATTTGCATGGTCGCCCGAGATCAACTCAAACCTTACTTATAAGGTTAGGGCCATAAAGACAGATATCGGTTTCTATTACAAATACACCGGTAAGATCCCTACTTATACCATGAATGCCAATGACGATATCGTGTTATCACAAAGACAGGCGTTTCATTGGGCAGACCTGACATTATCCAAACAGGTTTTGAAATATATAACACTGCAGGCCGGTATCAAGAATCTTTTTGATGTAACAAGGCTCAATAGCACAGCGGCGGCAAGCGGCGGCGCTCATAGTAGTGGCAGTATAACCAACTATGCATATGGCCGCTCCTACTTCTTAGGTATAAATTTTCAATGGAATAAATCGTACAAATAAATAAACACATACACATGAAAAAGTTAGCGTGCATAGTAGCGGTTGCGGGTTTAGCAACAATGGTTTCCTGTAATAAGGATGATGATACAATTGTAATTCCGCCTTCTGAAGGAAAATCAATTACGTTTGATGGTGGTACAGGCGGCTCAAACGCAATCAATTCAGCGTATATCGATTTTAGCTCGGATATGAATACTGCAGTACAACGTGGTTCATGGGATCTGGGTTTTTACTGCGGTAGCGATTTCAGGGTCATCTTAAATAATACAACCAGTGCAGGTGTGAAAGTGCTGACTACAAGTAGCCTTATCCCGCCCAGTCTTGCTACAGTAGGTGCAACGGATACGATTGGATTAACACTTTCAGTTAACCAGTCCGGACCCGCCCCTACTGATTTTGCCTATTTTGACGCTATAGATGGTAACCTGGCCGGTACAGCCATTCCTGCCGTATCTGCTATTGCAGAGGAAAATAAAGTGATCATTCTTAATCGTGGTAAAGCAGATGGTACAACAGTCCGTCCCTGGATAAAATTAAAAGTCACCCGTAATGCGAGCGGAGGTTATACCCTGCAGTATGGACGTATCACCGAAACAACCAATTTCAAAACGGTTGAGATAGCCAAAGATGCGGCGTATAACTTTAAATATGTTTCATTGGACAATGGCGCTATCGTAAATGTAGAGCCAAAGAAAGCAGAATGGGATCTTACCTGGGGTTATTCTGTTTTTCAAACAGATTTTGGCGGAGGAATGGTCCCTTATAATTTCTCTGACCTGATTGCTGTAAACTATTTGTCAGGGGTGCAGGTATCGGAAAAAAAATATGCTTCTGCTACGGTGCGTAATGATGCGTTTACAGCTTTTAATAAAGACAGTGTGACCCTATCAACGTTTTCAACAAGCAGGTGGGCTATTGGAAGCAACTGGAGAAGTACACAGCCTGCGACAGGTGTACGAACAGATCGTTTTTATGTAATAAAAGATGTATCTGGTAATTATTACAAACTCAAGTTCATATCAATGGGTGTGAATGATGGTGGGGAAAGAGGGAAACCGCAGTTTGAGTACAAACTGATCAAATAAGCAAGCACTGCAGGTAGAATATTGAGCCTGCTGGAGAAAAATAAACAAAATTCAAAAGTAAAAATTCAAAGACAGGATACCGTTTTTTGAATTTTTACTTTTGAATTTTTAATTATGCATGGATGCTTTTCCTTTTTGCGTAAATGCTATTTCTCATTGCGTAAGTCAAACGGGTTAAATAGTCGTTGTTTTGTCATCTGATTGTAAAATAGGAATCCAATTAATTAACTACCGCTTTTGTGAGCTGGTATGATCATTACGAACATCATCAAAAAATAATCATGAAAAAGATAATAGGAACATTTGCAGCGGTGATACTTGCAGCCGTAGTAAGTGGGCAGGTTGTAAAAGATAAGCAGCAGGTAGAAAAGTTATGCGGTTGTTTTGACGTGGAGTTTAAATACGCAGAAACATTTTCACCCGACCCCGAGTATAAATTCCATGACCGTGAATCAATAAGTGGCGGTACCGAATTATCGTTTCCAATAGAAATAAGCGATAAGCGGATCGTTATACAGCATTTGCTGATCATCACCGATTCGATGATCGTAAAGCACTGGCGCGAAGACTGGACCTATGAGAACCCGGTGATCTGGAAATTCCAGGGCGATAATGTATGGAAGAAAGAAGAATTGAAGCCAGAGCAGGTAAAAGGCCGCTGGACACAAAGTGTATGGGAGGTAAGTGATGCTCCGCGTTACCAGGGCGTTAGCGACTGGATCAATGCAGATGGGAAAATGATGTGGCTGAACACCACGGACGCGCCACTTCCAAGAAGAGAATATTCTGTGCGCAGCGATTATAATATCCTGAAGAGAACCAATCGAATTTCTATTACAGATAATGGATATGTGCATGAGCAGGATAACCAGAAGATCATCCGGAAAGATGGCAAGGATAAATTACTGGTAGAAGAAAAAGGGCTGAATACCTATACGCGGATCGACAATGCTGAGTGTGCTGCGGGCAAAGCCTATTGGGAAAAAACAAAAGACTATTGGGTGAGCGTGGAAAAAGCATGGGAAGATTATATGAAGACACATTCAACAGTAGAATTGAAAGCAAAAGTAGATGGTAAAGTGATGCACGACTACCTGTTTGAAATGGCGAAAGAATATACAGCCGGAAAGATCAAGCCAGCGGAAAGCAGCGCAAAGATCAAAGCATTGCTCGACAAATTTGTTGGGCAGGATAAGTCGGTAGCCAAGGATAAATAAATTGTTTCGGAATAAGGAAGCGGGGAATCGGTTGACTTTTCAGATGGTTCCCCGCTTTTTACTTAGCTTGAACCTATAAGGTTCCGTTTAAGCCCGTAGTAAATCATAGCCCTGAACCTATAAGGTCCCGTTTAAGTCCATAGTAAGTCATAGCTCTGAACCTATAAGGTTCCGTTTAAGCCCGTAGTAAATCATAGCCCTGAACCTATAAGGTCCCGTTTAAGTCCATAGTAAGTCATAGCTCTGAACCTATAAGGTTCCGTTTAAGCC
>CAZGSG010000021.1:0-2783 GCA_964528095.1 uncultured Terrimonas sp. | reverse complement strand
CTGAACCTATAAGGTTCCGTTTAAGCCCGTAGTAAATCATAGCCTGAACCTATAAGGTTCCGTTTAAGCCCGTAGTAAATCATAACCTGAACCTATAAGGTTCCGTTTAAGCCCGTAGTAAGTGATAGCCTGAACCTATAAGGTTCCGTTTAAGCCCGTAGTAAGTCATAGCCCTGAACCTATAAGGTTCCGTTCAAGCCCCCAATAAACCGTATCCCGAACCTTATAGGTTCCGCTTAGAGAAACAATACCAAACCCTCCTTCCCCTCCGCCTACCCCAGTTCCCAATACCAGTCTCAGGCATTTTCCTCCGCTTTTCCCCGTACCTTTGCACCTCTAAAAATCAGGCTGGAAAAGGATCATGGCAAATAAATACCGCGAATTTTCAGGATTAAACTTGCCCGCAATGGAGCAGGAAATACTTAGCAAATGGTCTGAAAAACAGGCATTTGAAAAAAGTGTGTCCCTTCGGTCGGGAGCTCAACCCTTTGTGTTCTATGAAGGACCACCAAGCGCTAATGGTATGCCAGGGATCCACCACGTTATCTCCCGCACCCTCAAGGATATGGTCTGCCGCTATAAAACCATGAAGGGATTCCAGGTAAAACGAAAAGGCGGTTGGGACACCCATGGTTTACCGATAGAATTGGGCGTTGAAAAAGAACTGGGAATTACCAAAGAAGATATCGGAAAAAAAATATCCGTAGAAGAGTATAATCAAAAATGCCGGGAAGCTGTCTTACGCTATAAGGATAAATGGGACGATATCACCCGGAAAATGGGCTACTGGGTAGACCTGAATGACCCGTATATCACTTACAAGAACGAATACATTGAAACACTCTGGTGGGTATTGAGCGAGTTGTATAAAAAAGGATTACTGAATGAGAGCGTAAGCATACAGCCCTATTCACCTGCCGCGGGAACGGGATTGAGTTCGCATGAACTGAATATGCCCGGCTGCTATAAGGAAGTAAAGGACACTTCGGCCGTAGCAATGTTCAAAGCCGTTCGCAATGAAAAAACAGCATTTCTTTTCGAGGCCCTCGATCCCCAGGCCGGAGCAGAGGCCGGACCTTTTTTCCTGGCCTGGACCACCACTCCATGGACATTACCTTCCAATCTTGGACTGACCGTAGGAGCTAATATCGACTATGTATTGGTAAAAACGTTTAACCCCTATACTCATTTACCGGTTAACGTAATTCTTGCCAGAGCATTGCTGGGCAAATACTTTAAACCAGAGGCCGAAAATGGCGATTTTGATGGATATGATGAAAAAGTAAAGATCCTGCCATGGAAAATACTTAAAGAGTTCAAAGGCTCGCAGATAGAAGGAAGCCGGTATGAACAACTACTTCCCTATGCGGCTAATTCAATAAAAGCAATTGAAGAATCAAGTCCCGGAGCAAACCCATTCATAGTAATGGTCGATACTTTCGTTACTACCGAAGATGGTACGGGAATCGTTCATACAGCCCCCGCGTTTGGCGCTGACGATTATAAAGTAGGAAAAAAATATAATATAGGTATCCTGACCATGGTTGACAGGCAGGGTAAGTTTGTAGAAGACCTGGGTGAATTCAGTAATCGGTACGTAAAGGATTATAAAGATGATCCGAATTATGTTGATGTAAATGTTGACATATCCGTAAAGCTGAAGAAAGAAAACAGGGCTTTTAAAGTAGAAAAATACGAACATAGTTATCCGCATTGCTGGAGAACCGATAAGCCCGTTCTTTATTACCCGCTGGATGCATGGTTTATCAAGACCACTGCCGTGAAGCAGAGAATGGTGGAATTGAATAAGACAATTAACTGGAAACCCAAGTCTACCGGTGACGGACGATTTGGTAACTGGTTAGAAAATGTAGTGGACTGGAATTTGAGCCGCAGCCGTTTCTGGGGTACCCCGCTGCCTATCTGGAAGACGATCGATGCTGATAATAATTACATTGAAGAGAAAGAAGGTGGAGAGATCATATGCATAGGCTCGATCGCAGAGCTGAATGAAGGTATCCGGAAAGCCAATGAAATACTCGGCGGCGATGTAAACAAGAACTATTTACATGAAGGTATTCTTGATCTGCATAAACCATATGTGGACGATATCATCCTCGTAGGCAAATCAGGTAGGCCGATGAAACGGGTACCTGACCTGATCGATGTATGGTTCGACAGTGGCGCCATGCCATATGCACAGTGGCATTTCCCTTTTGAAAATAAAGAAACATTCGAAAAAAGTTTCCCGGCCGATTATATTGCCGAAGGCGTTGACCAGACCCGTGGCTGGTTTTTTACATTGCATGCTATTGCTGTTATGTTATTTGACAGCGTAGCTTTTAAAACCTGTGTATCTAATGGTCTGGTGCTGGATAAGAATGGAAATAAGATGAGCAAACGCTGGGGCAATGTAGTCGATCCTTTTAAAACGATCGAGACCTATGGCGCCGATGCCACAAGATGGTACCTTGTCACTAATGCTTCACCCTGGGATAATATGAAGTTTGATCTTGATGGGATCAAAGAGGTGCAACGTAAGTTTTTTGGTACGCTTTATAATACCTACCAGTTCTTCGCATTGTATTCAAATGTGGATGGGTTCGCATTCAAAGAAAAATATGTTCCGCTGGAGGAACGCCCGGAGATCGATCGCTGGATCCTTTCTTCGCTCAATACGGTGATCAGGAAAGTCAACGAATATATGGACGACTATGAGCCTACACAGGCCGGCCGGGTCATAGAAGAATTTCTGGATTCACAGCTGAACAACTGGTATGGAA
>CAZGSG010000020.1:0-34012 GCA_964528095.1 uncultured Terrimonas sp. | reverse complement strand
CGTGAATGATCAGCAGCGGTTCTCCCTTGCCATATATTTCGCAATACATTTTAAATCCACGGATATCATAGTACTTTCCGGCGGCCTTATTGTTTCCGTACGGAACAGCAGTAGTATCCTGCAATGCCTTTTCATATGCCATTGCTGCCTGGGAAACATCTACCTGCGAAAAAACAATGCCTGTTGCGAAAAGAAAAGCTGAAAGCAGGAAGATGTATTTTGTCATAAAACCGGGTTTTACACAAGGTATAACAAAAGAGGTGACGCGCTTCCGCGCACCACCTCTTTTTGCTGATAGATAATTGGAAGATATATATTAGAATGTGTAACGGATACCTAATCCTCCCCAGCTGCCGACAAATCCACGGCCATCACCAAATTCGATCGAAGGCTGCCAGTCTATTGAAACGTTGATAGGAGCACCATTGAATTTATAATCCAGGCCAATTACTCCATCGATACCTGCAAACGCGCCATCACCATATTTTGTATTGTAAAAACCAACGTGCGCACCAGGACCGATATACCACCTCAATCCAGGGGCATTATTGATATCCCCGTGTATTTCATAAAGGCCGGTAAAACGCACCCCTCTATTCCAGAAATACCCGATCAGCTCTCCGGCGTTTTTGTCAGTAAAAAAATGTTTCAGCGAAATACCGCCACCATCCCAGACCTTGACCCCCAATGCGGTAGTGTAGGAACTGCTATTGGTGCTTTTGCTTTGGGCATGTGAGGCGACGCTAATAAATAGTGTTGTCAGAAGAACAAAGAAGACCTTTCTCATACTAAATTTTTGTGGAAGACGAATGTTTATTGGTTATGGTTGACAGATTGCCATTTTTATGCCAAAAAAAAATTTTTGATGCCGGTTCGGGAAACTGCTAAAAGATTTACACAATAAATAATAATACCGTGGATAAATTGACGTTAATACCACAGATAATGAAGAAAAGAGCTACCTGGCAGAGAGGGAAATGACGATCACTTTAAAACATTGGTTTTAAAAATGTACCTTACAGTACAGGTTGAACGATTGTTTAAAAAATCACTTGTGTCAAGCCTTTCACTTTGTTTATTCAAATTATTTCCTCCAACTTTGCACCATTAAATCCAATAAGCAAGAATGGGACTTTTTAACTGGTTTACACAAGAAATAGCAATGGACCTGGGTACTGCAAATACCCTTATCATACACAATGACGAAGTAGCGGTAAATGAGCCGAGCATTATTGCATTGAATCGCAATAATCCAAAGGAAGTACTTGCGGTGGGTAAGAAGGCATTGATGATGCACGAGAAGACCCATGAAAGTATCAGGACTGTGCGTCCCCTGAAAGACGGGGTAATAGCTGATTTTAACGCCGCGGAGCTAATGATCCGGGAGTTGATCAAGCTGGTGATCCCCAAAAAACCCTTGTTTCCCCCAAGCTGGAGAATGATGATCTGTATACCCTCTTCTATCACGGAAGTGGAAAAACGTGCTGTTAGAGACAGCGCAGAACAGGCTGGTGCCAAAGAAGTATATCTTCTGCATGAGCCAATGGCTGCAGCCCTGGGTATCGGTATCGATGTAGAGGAGCCGGTCGGTAATATGATCATTGATATTGGTGGCGGTACTACCGGTATTACGGTCATCGCACTGGCAGGTATCGTATGTGATCAGTCGATCCGTATCGCTGGTGATGAGTTTACAGCAGATATAATGGAAGCACTTCGCCGTTACCATAGCCTGCTGATCGGTGAACGTACAGCTGAGCAGATCAAAATACAGGTAGGCGCGGCAATGAAAGACCTGGATAATGCGCCTGAAGATATTCCTGTCAATGGTCGTGACCTGGTAACAGGTATCCCCAAACAGATCATGGTAAGTTACCAGGAAATAGCAGAGGCCCTGGATAAAAGCATTTTTAAAATAGAAGAAGCAATTCTCAAAGCGCTTGAACAAACACCGCCCGAACTGGCAGGTGATATTTACCGTCGCGGTTTGTACCTGACTGGTGGTGGAGCATTGTTAAGAGGTCTTGACAAAAGGTTAAGCCAAAAAATCAAATTGCCGGTACATGTGGCAGATGATCCGCTTAAAAGTGTGGTTCGTGGTACGGGTATTGCGTTGAAACATTACGATAAATATCCGTTTGTAATGAGATAAGGAAGAACGGTCCCGGCTGTTTAAAAGATAAACAATGAACATCCGGTATCAAGTATCCAGCATCTAACCTGAAACCCCGCCCCTTTGCGTAATATATTTCTATTCATCCGGCGCTATTTCACTTTTCTGGCCTTCCTGTTATTACAGGCCCTGGCGATCTGGACGCTTATTACCTATAACCGGTTTCACCGGGCCAAGGGATTGGGAATGGCCAATGAAGTGACCGGCTGGTTCAACTCCAAATACAACAATGTAGAAGACTTCTTCAAGATGAAGGAAGAGAACAGGCGTATACATCGAATGAACGATTCGCTCATCAACCTGCTTTCCTCTAATTACATAATGGCGGATTCTTCCAGCAGGATCACAACAGACTCCGTGCCTTTTGATACACTGGGCCATTACCGTCGCTATATCTGGCGTGACGCACAGGTCACCTACAATACGGTAAACGCGGAGAAAAATTATATACAGATCAACAGGGGTTCTAACCAGGGTATAAGAGATAACATGGGTGTGTTCAGTTCCGATGGGGGACTGGTAGGACAGATTGTAAATGTTGCCCCCGATTACAGCGTGGTCATGAGTCTCCTGCATGTACAAAACAGGGCCAACGTACAGGTGAAAAAAACAAAAAATGCCGGCACGCTTTCCTGGGACGCAAAAGACCCGCGCTATCTTACACTTATCAATATTCCTAAGAGCGATTCTCTTGTAAAAGGAGATACGATCCTGACCGGTAATTATTCACTTAGTTTTCCGCCAGGCCAGATAGTGGGAACAATTGCCGAAATCATACCCGACCCGTCTACGAACTTTTATGTTCTGAAGATTAAAGCGGCTGCTAATTTTTCCGATCTGCAGCAGGTATCCGTGGTAGAAAACCTGCAGTACGAGAACCAGGATAAACTATTGAAAGAAACAAAAAAACAGATTGACGAAGCTAAAAAGAATACCCGGTGAGTGATCTGCTAAGAAATATTGTACGGTTTTTTGTTTTTATCCTGCTGCAGGTATATGTGCTGGATAAAGTACCACACCTGCATCGTTATATCGTTCCTTACCTGTACTTTCTTTTTGTTCTTTGGCTACCCTTCAGTGTTTCGCGGATTGGCCTGCTTTTAATAGGATTCATTACCGGTATCAGTCTTGACTTTTTTACGATGACACCCGGCCTGCACGCTGCGGCCTGTGTATTGATCGCTTACCTGAGACCTTTTATTATCAATATCCTCACACCAAAAGATCCTTCTGAATTCAACTACCGCGAACCATCTCCCAAGGCGATGGGCTGGACACCCTATCTTGTATATGTATTGATTCTTACATTGGCGCATCATGGGTATCTTGTATTCCTGGAATGGTTATCCTTCGGCACCTTCCTCGATTTTTTAATAAAGGTTGTTTCTACCACGGCAATCAGCATGTTGCTGATCATTACTACGGAGTTACTTTTTCCAAGAAAGATGAAATACAGGACGAATACGGCATAGCACAGGCACTAACTACAAGTCGTTTCATTTTTATAGCACTGGTATTTCTACCTGTAAAAGTTAATATTGAACATAACCGTTTTAAAGTTGCGTGTTTTGTTTTTTTAATTTTTACTTTTGAATTAATTACCTCCTCCCTTATCTTTTATGTCCGTCTTTAATCAGTCCCGTAGCCGTGTTATCAAACTCCTGTTTGTTATTGCATTTATTGCGATAATAGCGCAACTGGTATGGTTGCAGCTGGTCTCGCGCCAATACCAGCATCTTGCGGATGAAAACGCGATCCTGAAAAAAACAGTATATCCCTCAAGAGGTATTGTATTTGATCGCAGGAAAAGACCTCTTCTCAGCAATACGATCGCCTACGACCTGATGGTTATTCCCTCCCAGCTAAAAGGACTTGATACCGCCCTGTTTTGCCGGCTGATGGATATCGATACCGCCCAGTTCCGGAAAAGAATAGTGATTGCCATTCTAAGAAACCGGTCATTCCGGCCTTCTGTATTCGAAGCGTCGCTGTCACCAGAAAAATATGCGCGGGTAGAAGAAAATCTCTGGCGATTACAAACCGGGTTTTATCTCCAGGAAAGACCCATCCGCTCTTATCCATACGATTGTGGCGCTAATATTACCGGGTATATTGGCGAGGTTGATTCTGCCTACCTGCACAGACATGTGAATGAAGGTTACCAGGGCGGTGACTATGCCGGCATGACTGGCATAGAAAGCAGTTATGAAAAAGCACTGATGGGAAAACGAGGAATACAATACCTTATCAAGGATAATTTCAACCGGATAAAAGGGCCTTATAATAATGGGGAAATGGATGAGACAGCTGTTGCCGGCAGCAGCCTTTATACCAGTTTGGATGTAGAGCTACAGGCGTTGGGTGAAAAACTGATGACCAACAAAGTAGGTGCTATTGTAGCCATTGATCCGAGAACAGGCGGCATACTGGCCATGGTAAGCAGCCCGACATACAAGCCCACACTTCTTACGGGCAGTGAGAGAAGAAAACATTTTTCCGAATTATACCAGGACCCGAGATTGCCCTTACTCAACCGGAGCATGTCTACCTATTACCCGCCAGGCTCTACTTTTAAAACATTGCAGGCGCTGGTGGGTTTGCATGAAGGAGTGATTACACCGCAGACCACTGTAGTGTGTAATGGCGCTTTTTATGGTTGTGGTAAACCGATGCGTTGTCTCGATCCGGGTGTTTTCCAAATGGAAGGAGCTATTACCTTATCCTGCAATACCTATTTCGCCAATGTAATGCAACGCGTGATCAATAACCCTGCATATCCCAATGTAGACAGCAGTCTTGCAGCATGGGCCCGTTTCATGAATGCGTTTGGTTTAGGTCACCGGCTTGGCGTAGATCTTCCTTCCGAAAGAAGCGGCTTGATACCTACACCAGCTACCTACAATAAAATATATGGGCAGGGGCATTGGAACTTCTGTACGTTCCGATCCGTTAGTATTGGCCAGGGCGAAGTGCTGGCCACTCCATTACAGATTGCCAATGAAATGGCTTACCTGGCCAATAAAGGCTGGTTCATTACTCCGCATGTAGTTGATTCGATAGGAGGTGGAGATCAATTTAACCTGCTTGAAAAATACAAAGCGAAACATTTTCCGTTGGATATCTCCGATGATGTGTTTGAAGTAGTGCATAATGGTATGCAGAATGTGGTGGACAGGGGAACGGGTACACAGGCAAAAGTGCCGGGCATTGTGATTTGTGGTAAAACCGGTACGGCTGAAAATGCCTACAAAGGAGTGAAACAAAAGGATCATGCAATATTCGCCGCTTTCGCTCCCAGGAATAACCCCCGGATAGCAATTGCTATCATTTGTGAAAATGCTGGTTTTGGTGGTAGTATATCAGCGCCTATGGCCGGATTGATGATAGAAAAATACCTGAATGATACATTAGCCACAAACCGGCAGGCCTTGGTGGACAGGTTGGAAAAAACCACGATTATCCCCCGGTATATGGTACAGGCTATTCGTACAAAAGATTCATTGGAACAGGCAAAAATGGTAGAAGAGGTATTGTACAGGAATACAAAAGACGTAAAAGATACTTTACAAACAGACCAGGTGCCCGACGAAGAATTACTAAAGCAACCGGTAAAAGAACCTGCGCGTAAAGATAGCTCGGGTAAAACAGGACAGGTACCGTTTACGATGTTATTACCCGATGAAAAAAGGATAAAAAGATATTCTAATGAAAAGGCAGCATGAATTTCACATCTATTTATAAAATACATGGCATTGTTTGTATATTGTAATGCTATGATTTAACAACGTACTTCGTAGCTTTGTCGTATGCCTGTGTTTAACCAGTCAAGAAGCCGTATCATCCGCCTTATCTTCCTATTGGCATTTATTGTCATTGTTTTCCAGCTTTTCAATCTGCAGGTTATCTCTGGTAAATACAGTAAACTGGCAATGGACAATGCCGTTTTCCCAAAAATCATCTATCCTGAGAGAGGCATCATTTATGACAGGAAGGGTAAAGCGATCCTCAATAATTCTAAAATGTTTGACCTGATGGTCACGCCGGCCGAGGTTAAGAATTTTGATACCACCTCTTTTTGCCGGATGATGGAAATTGATACAACCGATTTTATAAAAAAGATCAGGGATGCTGCTTTTAAGAATACATCGGTAAGACCTTCCGTATTCCAGGCATTGCTTACAGCACAAATGCAGGCAAGGTTTGAAGAAAACAGCTGGCGCTTTCCCGGGTTTGTATTAGTGGAAAGGCCGGTCAGGATCTACCCATTTAATGTGGGAGCACATATACTTGGTTATATCGGTGAAGCGGATCCCCGTGATATAGAACGGTCGAATAATTTTTACCGCATGGGTGACTATGTTGGAAAGAGCGGTCTCGAATCTTATTATGAAAGCGTGCTGATGGGACAACGAGGTGTACAACACCTGATCAAAGACAATCATAACCGCCTGGTGGGGAATTATGAGAATGGCATCTTTGATACTGCTGCTATTGCCGGTCGCGGGCTGCGTACATCCATTGATGTAGAGCTACAGCAACTGGCGGAAAAATTAATGACCAATAAGGTGGGTGGCGTAGTAGCCCTTGACCCCAGAACAGGTGGAATACTGGCTATGGTATCAGGCCCCAATTTTGATCCCAATGAACTGACAGGCCCCGATAAAAGCAAAAATTATGGCCGTATGGCGCTGGATGTAACCAGCCCGATGCTCAACAGAGCCATCAACGGATTGTATGAACCAGGTTCCACATTTAAACCTGTCGGTGCGCTGGTAGCGCTGGATGAAGGTGTGATCACACCTTCATATGGTTATCCTTGCGGCGGCCGTTATTTTGGATGTGGCTCAGGTAAACCGGCATGCACCCACTCAGGTGGTGGCCATGCGGCTAATCTCCGTTTGTCCATTGCCAACTCATGCAACTCTTATTACGCGCATGTGTATCGCTTAACGGTCGACAATCCCCGGATCGGTAATGTGAAACTGGGCTACCTGAAATGGAGGGAATACCTGGCAGCATTCGGATTGGGTATAAGATTGGGTATTGATCTGCCGAGTGAAAACAGGGGAAGTATTCCGGATACTTCGGTTTATAACAAAGAGAATGCAGGTTACTGGAACTCCTGCACCAACCTTACTCTTTGTATCGGGCAGGACAAGATGCAGGCGACTCCTTTACAGATGGCCAACTTTACAAGTATTATTGCAAATAAAGGATATTATTATACACCGCATTTTGTAGAAAAGATAGAAGGAGAAACAGATGCGGATACAGTGCTGATGAATAAATACCGGGTAAGACATGATGTATTGACCCATATCTCCGATACGGCTTATAACGCGGTGATAGAAGGAATGGCAGATGTGGTGAAAGCCGGTACGGCCCGCGTGGCACAGATCCCAGGTATAGAAGTATGTGCAAAAACAGGTACAGCTGAAACCTATACCGTACTGGATGGCCGCAAGATCAAATTGCCTAACAACTCCATGTTCATCTGTTTTGCGCCGAAAGTGAATCCCCGGATCGCCATTGCAGTGTGTGTGCAGAATGCGGGTTATGGAGCCACATGGGGAGGCCCTATTGCCCGGATACTGGTAGAAAAATTTTTGAACGATACGATACAGGCCAAAAGTAAGGCAGATGTAGAACGGATTTCCAAAGCCAACCTGATGCCGGCTTATTTCAAAAGACTACAGTATAAAACAGATTCACTGCGTGCAGTTGAATGGCTTAAGATGACAAAAGATAGTACAAGACTTAAAAAATACCTGTCGATTGTTCCGTTGAAAGCGCCTCCTGCAGATAAACAAAAACGGGTTGTTGCTAAAGAAGAACTGGTAGCCGTATTACCCGATGAAAAATATAATTTTATGAAATACTATATCTTTTTACAATCAGATGAGTCAGCGTGATCCCGCCATATCGAAAGGAATAGACTGGAGCCTGGTTTGGATATACCTGTTGCTGGTGGCAATTGGTATTACGGCTGTTTTTGGCGCTACATATAAAGAAGGCGATCCAATCTTTCAAAGTTTTATCAACTTCAAAACGGATTACAGCAAACAGCTTTATTTCTTTGGTGTGGCGCTGGTGTTAGGTTTATTTATTCTTCTTACGGATAGCAAGTTCTTTTCAGCTACCGCCAATATCTGGTATGTAGTGGGGATTTTCATGATGTTGCTGGTATTTCCTTTTCATTCTAATATCAAGGGTACAGAGTCGATTATCAAACTGGGCGGGTTTAATTTTCAGCCTGCGGAATTTTGCAAAATATGTGTGGCACTGGCATTGGCAAAATACCTGTCGAGGCCGGATACTGATTTTACAAAAACACGTGCCCAACTGATTGCAGCGGCTATTACCCTGATACCGGCTGTGCTGGCAATATTGCAAAAAGAAACCGGGCTGGCGTTGGTGTTCTTTGCATTTTTTTTGGTGATGTACCGTGAAGGGTTACCATCAGGCATCCTGATAATAGGGTTCGCTGTAGCGGTGTTAATTGTAGCTACCCTGCTACTGGAAAAAAATACGCTGGCGCTTATACTGACCGGGCTGGCCTTGCTGGTGGTGTATATTATGCGCAGACAGGTAAAAAGAGATAAAACCTTACTGCTCAAGATCGGTCTTATCTGGTTGCTTTGCGTCGGTTTGCAGCGGTTTGGCGTTCCCTTTATTTTCAAAAACGTACTGGCCAAACACCAGGTAGAGAGAATATACAGTACGATCGGACGTGATGTACCGGAGGAATACATGAAAGGTGTTATCAATGAGACCGGTAAACCTACAGTCAATACCGCTGACTATAATGTGAAACAGTCGAAGATTGCAATAGGTAGCGGTGGGTTGCTGGGCAAAGGTTTATTGAAAGGAACACAAACCCGCTATGGTTTTGTACCGGAACAACGGACCGATTTTATCTTTGATACAATAGGCGAAGGGTTTGGATTTATTGGAAGTTTTGTTTTATTGAGTATCTACCTGCTATTGCTTTTCCGGATAGTAACTGTGGCAGAGCGGCAGCGAAGTGTATTCAGTCGTTGTTATGCTTACGGAGTGGCTGCTGTTTTCTTTTTCCATATGGCTATCAATGTTGCCATGACGGTTGGTCTTGCACCGGTTATTGGTATACCGCTTCCATTTATCAGTTATGGTGGTACATCCCTGCTCACGTTTACTGTTCTTCTTTTTATATTGATAAGACTGGATGCGGATCGCCAGATGGTATTACGTTAGGTTAATAATGAATATTCACGCTGCCTGATTATTTTCAAATTCACAAATTTTCAAACTGCACATGAAGATTCTCCCACTTTCCGAAGGCGCTTTTACTATTGATAAGACGAAACTCTTTGTGCCATTTAATGCACAGGAAGATGACTTGCAGGCAAGACCAGTAGGCAGCCTGTTGGTAGAAGTTCAGCCGTTTGTTGTAATTACTTCGAAAGATATCCTGTTACTGGATACTGGTTTGGGGTTTTCTGATGAACGTGGCCAAATGCAACTGCACAAGAATCTTGCTGCTGCCGGTATCAATCCCGGAGATATTACCAAGGTATTGATGTCGCACCTGCATAAGGACCATGCAGGAGGTTTATCCGATGACGGGGATCGCAGCCGTCTCAGTTTTACACAGGCGACTTATTATGTACAGCAACGAGAGCTGGGCTTTGCTTTTGAGAAAGGTTTTCCATCATTCATACCCGAAGAACTGGAAGCGTTGAAAACAGCTGACAATATTGTTTTTTTAAAAGAAGATAAGGGCGTGATCGATGAATACATACAATATGAGGTGACGGGCGCACATTCGCCATTCCACCAGGTGTTCTGGATAAAGGAAGCGGAGGAGATCATCTTCTTTGGTGGTGATGATGCGCCACAACTGGGACAGATGAAACACCGGTATGCCGCCAAATATGATTATGATGGAAAGAAGGCGATGGAATTGAGAAAACAATGGTGGGAGAAAGGAGCAGAAGAAAACTGGTGTTTTTTGTTTTACCACGATATTAAGACTCCTGTATACGCTTCACAAGAAACAACTGAATAATCTAAAACCTGTAGTCAGATTCAGCAAATACGGCCAGGATTCTTCATTCAAATCCTGTATCAATCGTTTGCACATAAATAAAAAGGCCCGCCCTAAAAAGAGCCGGCCGTTGCTAACCTATGAAAAACACCAGTTTCAAAGATAATTTAAAAACTTTTTTTTTTAAATTTTTTGTCAGTTTCTTCTAGGCAACGGCCGTCCGGGATTATTCCTGCGTCTTTCCTGTTGAATTGCTTTCAGTTCCCGTATAAAATTTTCCTGATGGTTAAATATTTTGTTTCCCCGCTGTTCGCCGACAATATCTTTGAATTGCGGCCTGTAACGGAGTTGAAGATCCACGATTTTTTGTCTTAAAATCAACTTGTCGCCCCTGTTTTCCCTGATTGTTTGGCGATATTCTCTAAAATAACGTAAAAAGACAGGGCCGAACTTAGCCGCTTCGGCCTTCGTGAGATCAAGACGATCCTGGATATATTGTATCATTTTATCCCGTACACTTACATCATCCCCATCTTCCTCCTGGGATAAAACGGGGCTTACTGTAATGCAGAATAAACTTAATATGAGTAAAATCCTTTTCATTCTAGTTTAGTATATCATCATCGTCATCATCAAGACCGGCATCATTTAAAAAATGTTGGATCTCATCGTCAGTAACATTTTTAAGAAGGTTCTTCACTTCTTCTATTGGAGGCTGTGTATTGGTACTTACCAAGCTGGCTTCATCTGTCAGCTGAAGAAACTCGTCGATATCAGTAGTACTTACTTTCTTCATGTTTTTTTCAACCCATGTATAAGAAGCCGTTTCCGGATCAGGCTGGTTATTTTTATTGATAATAAAAAAACTACTGATTGCTACCACCCCGGTAACAATGGCCGCCGCCGCATATCGTACCCATTTTGTCCGCCGGATAGGAATCACCTTTGATACGGCTACTTTATTTTCATCTGCGTTCACATCACTTACAAGTGTATCAAAATATCCTTCAGGAACACGGTAGGTATTTTCTTTTTTCAGTTTTCCAAGAATTGGTGATAATGTGTCAAGCTCTTTCTCAGCCGACAAACTATCATTTCCAAAGATTGACGCGTAAGGGGTCTGTTCCAGGTGCTCAAAATAACCAGTGGGGATGCTGTAAGGCATTTTTTTCGGAATGCCTGCAAGTAATGGAGATAAAGTCAATAATTCTTCGCGAACATCCGCTGCTTCTATTGCCCTGATACGAGCCAGTATGATTGCCGGCAATGTGCTAAAATAGCCTTCCGGCACCTGGTATATGCTCCCGGTGCCTGTCATGGCCAAAGAGCTATCCAGTTCTTTCAACTCCTGCAATATGTAATCTTTCTGTGTCATGTATGCAGTATTGAGACCTTTTTTCTATCAGGAAGTTTAATGATTTTTGATATAATCCTCAATTTTTTTGACTGCGTGATGGTAACTGGCTTTCAGCGCGCCTTCACTTGTCTCGAGTACCCGGCTCATCTCTTCATAAGGCATTTCGTCATAGTAACGGAGATTGAACACAATTCTTTGTTTTTCAGGCAATTGCTGAATTGCCAGCTGTAATTTCCACTCCAGTTTATTGGCATCAAAATGTTCGTCCGCTTTTACTTTATTACTCAGGCCGCTTTCTACATCGCTCAGGCTCACGGCCGCTCTTTTTTTCTGCTGTTCCAGGAAGGTCAGGCATTCGTTGGTGCCAATCCGGTATAGCCAGGTGTAAAGCTGGCTGTCTTCCCTGAAATTTTCAAGGCCCTTCCATACGCGGATAAATACATTTTGTAAAACATCGTTTGCATCATCGTGATCTACCACTATCCGGCGAATATGCCAGTATAGTTTTTCCTGGTACTTCCTGATAAGGGTAGTATAGGCCCGTTCTTTTGTAGCGGGATCCCGGAACTGGGCCAATAATTCACTATCACTTGCTGTACTCAGGGACATGTTTTATAGCTGTTCCAAGTTCAGCGTTCCTGGATTGTAGCCCAGGTTCTCCAACTTGTTATTTCCTTTATGATAAAGACAGTTTGAATGAAACAACTTCGCCCCCCGGACTACGGACCAGGTGCGTTCTTATGATTTTTTTCTTTGGATGACTTTTTCAGCGGCGGCGACAATATCGGGAATATCCAGGCCATATTTCTTCAACAGGTCTTTAGGTATACCGCTTTCGCCAAAAGTGTCCTTGGTGCCGACAAACTCGATAGGTACGGGTGAATTTTTAGCTGCACATTGTGCAATGGCATCACCCAATCCGCCGATTATATTATGTTCTTCAGCAGTAACTGCGCATTTTGTTTTACTAAGCGATGCCAGCACTGCTTTTTCATCCAGCGGCTTTACCGTGTGGATATTGATCACTTCCACGCTGATTCCTTTTTCCTCTAATATCACGCCTGCCTGGATAGCGTTCCATACCATATGGCCGCAGGCAAAAATGCTTACATCGGTACCTTCAGAGAATACCTGTGCTTTGCCGATTACAAAATCTTCTTCTTTTGTAAAAATAGGCCATACAGGGCGGCCGAAACGCAGGTATACAGGGCCTTCATATTCTGCAATAGCCTTGGTGGCTGCTTTGGTCTGGTTATAATCACAAGGAACGATCACGGTCATACCCGGCAACATTTTCATGAGCCCGATATCTTCCAGTATCTGGTGTGTCGCTCCATCTTCGCCAAGCGTTAATCCGGCATGTGACGCGCAGATCTTTACATTTTTTCCGCTGTAGGCTACTGATTGGCGGATCTGGTCATATACACGGCCTGTAGAAAAATTGGCGAATGTTGTTGTGAAGGGGATCTTGCCACCGATCGTAAGACCTGCGCCAATACCGATCATGTTTGCTTCAGCAATACCGCATTGTATAAATCTTTCAGGAAATTCTTTGATGAACTGGTTCAGTTTCAGGGAACCTGCAAGATCTGCAGTGAGCGCCACTACATTTGAATTCTTACGGGCGGCTTCCACTATTCCATCACCAAAACCACTACGTGTATCTTTATTTCCGGTCGATTGTATTTCTTTCAGCATAGTTTGAAGTTAAACAGGGCAAAAGTAAGGGGCATTAGGCAATAAGCAATAATGGAATTCCTTACAAAGTATTCGCCCGGTTGGTTAATAATAGCGAACAGATCGTTTGTTAGTTCAGCTGACCAGCCTGGCTGGTAAAGATCGTATCGTCTGCTTTTAATTTTTGTTCCCATTTCCATGCAGTGGCCATCATTTCATCCAGGGTATATTGAGGATCCCAGTTCAACACGTTTTTTGCATGGTCGTTATTTGCATAAATAGCGACAACGTCTCCCGGCCGGCGGTCACCAATTTCATAATTTAATTTAACACCACTCACTTTCTCAAAAGAGGCGATAGCTTCCAGTACAGTTACTCCATTGCCTGTGCCCAGGTTGAACACTTCACATATCGCTGTATTTCTTTTTTCTTCCAGGTATTGAATAGATAATGTATGGGCATTGGCGATATCACTTACATGAATAAAGTCGCGGATGCAGGAGCCATCCCTTGTTTCATAATCATCACCATACACAATGAGTTTTGGTAATTTGCCAACAGCGGTTTGCGTAATGGCCGGCACCAGGTTTTGAGGGCGGCCAAGTGGCATTTCTCCTATCTGGATAGAGGGATGTGCACCTACCGGGTTAAAATAACGCAACAGGATACATTGTGTGCCCGTACTTTTTGCAAATTCGTTGATGATCTGTTCTCCCATCTGTTTGGTATAGCCATAGGGAGATTCTGCAGGCTTTGGTGGCGTTTTTTCCGTAACGGGTATCTGGTCGGGGTTACCATATACTGTGCAGGATGATGAAAATACAAAATGAGGTATGGCAAATTCCTGCACACATTTCAGCAGGTTGATAAGCGAATTGAGATTGTTTTCAAAATACATCAATGGCTTTTCTACCGATTCTCCCACGGATTTATACGCCGCAAAGTGTATGATGCCCTGAATATCTGTGTTCTCCTGGAAAATAGCGAACGTATCATCGAAATTGCAGAGATCTACCCGGTAGTTCTTTACTTTTTTCCCCGTAATCTTTTCAACACCATCAAAAATGGCAGGATTAGACCTGGAATTATTATCAACGGAGATGACTTCGTAGCCATGCTCAACGAGATCAACGATAGTATGTGCGCCTATATAACCGCATCCACCTGTTACAAGTATTTTAGCCATAAATAAAAAATTCCCGGCAAAAGTCAGGAATTTTTATGAATTGTTTTTAAAAGTCGGTTATTATGTCAATAAATGCACAAGATGGTATACACCAATAGCGATCAACGCGCTCACCGGTATGGTAAGTATCCATGCCCACAGCAGGTTGATCGTAACGCCCCAACGTACCGCGGACAGCCGTTTTGTGGCACCTACTCCCATAATTGCACCCGTAATAGTATGTGTAGTACTAACCGGTATTTTTAATGATTCAGTTATAAATAAGGTAAGCGCGCCGGCTGTTTCCGCTGCCACACCTTCAAAAGGGGTCACTTTTGTGATGCGTGTACCCATTGTTTTTACGATCTTCCAGCCTCCACTCATTGTACCAAGCGCGATGGCACTATAACAGGCCAGCGGTATCCACCACAACATGTGTTCGATATGATATTTGGTAGGGTCACTCACTATCAGGGCCGCCATGATGACGCCCATTACTTTTTGTGCATCATTACCTCCGTGTCCCACACTGAAAATAGCGGAAGATACCAATTGTAGTTTTTTAAACCAGATATTGGCTTTATGTGCATTCAGGTTGCTGAGAAAAAGAGAGAAGGTGGCCATTATTAACACGATCAGTGAAAGCAGTATCCATTTGAAATTCTGCGCGTGAAAAACCACTTTCCAGAAATAACCATCATAGTGAGACTTTAATTTATCGGGATGTGTTTCCAGGTTAAGGGCAAGAAAAACACCGATCAGTACGATGATGGCAAAAGAAAATAGTTTTGGCCCCCAGCCTTTTTTGAAGGAATAGATAAACCAAAGAGAAATGATAAACGCCATGAACATACCGATCAATGGTGCGAGGAATATAAAAAGCGCGATCTGGATGACCGGTGCCGAATTGATAGCGCCAAAGCTGCCGGTATGCGCAATAGCAGCGCCTACAAGGCCACCGATCAATGTATGCGAAGAGGAGGAAGGAATTCCTCTCCACCAGGTAAATAGATTCCAGACAATAGCAGCTACAAGGCCTGAGAAAATAACTTCCAGCGTGATATAATCCGTTTTAACCGTCTTGGCGATTGTGTTGGCTACGCCATGATCTTTAAAGATAAAAAATGCGACAAAGTTGAACAACGCTGCCCAGACAACAGCCTGGAAAGGGGTCAGCACTTTGGTAGATACAACTGTGGCGATAGAATTAGCGGCGTCATGAAAGCCATTGATATAGTCAAAGATGAGCGCTAAAGCTATGATGACAATTAAAAAAGTGGTCATAAATTAAGTTGAGCAGGCACAGGTCCTGTTATCACGCATATTTAATAATAATACTCTCGATCACATTACTTGCATCTTCGCATTTGTCTGTTACGATCTCCATTACCTGGTAGATCTCTCTTTTTTTGATCACTTCTTTTGCATCCGGCTCTGTAGCGAACAGGCGCTCGATGCTCATATCAAAAATATCGTCTGCCTGGTTTTCGATACTATTGATCTTTACAAGCGCCTCAGTGATATTGCGCATGTTCTTCATATCGCGCAATTCACGTACTGCTATACGGATCTGGATGGCGCCCTGCTCTATCAGCTCGGCCATTTTCTGCATACCCATGTCATTTGGATTGACCCGGTAAAAATTGATCTTTTTTGCAGAAGCATAAATATAATCGGCGATATCATCAAGCGAGGTAGCGAGATAGTGAATGTCTTCGCGATCGAAAGGGGTAATAAAATTGCGTCCAAGTTCAGTGAAGATGCTATGTGTGAGTTCATCATTATCATGTTCCAGGTCCTCAATCTGTTTAATGAGCGAAGCCCGTTTGTCGAAATCAGTTTCAGCCACTACTTCCTTTAACACACCACCCATTTTTGCACAGTTGTCGGCCACCTGCTCGAACAGCTCAAAAAAAATGCGATTTTTCGGCATGAAAATCTTCAAAAAAGAATTGAGTCCCATATTTATTTTTTACTGGTTGCGAAATTACCGGCTTCGGCGTGCCAGGCAGGCCAATCGGAGAGAATTAATAATTACTTAATATAGGAAATAATGTCATAAAATACTGACTATCATATGAATAACCTCTAATTCCGCTGTATCTCCTTCTTAGTCACTCTTTAGCGCGGCCCCTCTGTACGCGTAACATTGCCTTAACATTGCCATCACAATTCGTTAATTCACGGGTAACACGCCGGTAACTTTTGGGGCACACCTTTGCCCGCAAATTACTGATATGTATTTACGGCTGCGAATGATTTTGACTTTGGTTATCCTGGCGGGTTTTTCTTCTTTTACATATGCCCAGGGTAAACTTACCGGTAAAGTGAGCAATAGCAAGAACGAACCAGTAGCCGGTGTTTCAATAAAGATCAGCGGAAGCCAGGGGGGTACTACTACAGACCAGGAAGGCAACTACTCCATCAATCTTAGCAGCGGTCAGAAATATGAACTGGAATTTTCTGCCATCGGTTATCAGGCCAAACTGGTAAGTGATATAGAAGTAAGCGCCGGTAAGCTGAATGAATTAAACATAACGCTGGACGTACTTCCCAAAAATCTGGAAGGAGTGGTCGTAAAATCACAAACTACCACTGCACGCCGCGAAACAACCGCATCTGTCATCGCTTTTCAGAAAAATACCAATACGGTGGCATCTGTTATTTCTGCAGAAAGTATACGCCGCTCTCCTGATAGAAATACCGGTGAGGTATTAAAGAGAACACCGGGAACAACGATACAGGAAGGTCGTTTTATCATTGTAAGGGGACTGGCTGATCGTTATAATCAAGCCATGTTAAATGGTATCTTATTGACCAGCACAGAGCCGGACAGAAAGACATTTTCATTTGACCTGATCCCTGCACAGATGATTGACAATATTATCATCAATAAGGCATTTGTACCGGAATACCCGGGCGAGTGGGCGGGTGGTTTAATACAAGTGAATACAAAAGATATTCCTTCGAAAGGGTTCTTTAATATACAGGTAGGAACAGGCTTTAACAGTCAGAAAATCGGGAAGGATTTTTATAAAGATGGCCAGGGAGGCAAGACTGACTGTTGGGGATTTGACGATGGCACAAGAGCATTACCCCCTTCTCACACAACGAAATCGGAATTTAACCGTTTGTCCCATTCTGACAAAACTGCTATTGGAAAAGAGCTGCGTAACTCATGGGCACCGGAGAAAGTAACAGCGCCGATGAATGTCTCCTTTCAGACCAACGCGGGATTTAATACGAAGCTGTTTGGCAAAACATTAGGTGGAACATTTGGCATTATCTATAACAAGAGCAATAAGTATCAAGAATTATTAAACAGGAGAAACAATGTGAATCTTCAAACTGGTACTTCTGGTATCGAAAGTAATTTTAATGATGATAAATATACACAGGAAATTACTGTTGGAGCTTTGGGAAGTTTGGCTATCCAGTTAAATTCTAAAAACAAGATATCGGTAAAGTCGCTGATCAATGTTAATAATCCTAATTCGGTTACACAACGATCGGGTTATGATGTTGCCCGCGATCAGGATTTACAGGGTTCTGAATTTACTTTTAAGCAAAATACATTCTTTACTACCCAGGTATCTGGTGAGCATACTATCGGCAGTCCCGTAAAATTCAAATGGTATGGCGCGTTCAACATACTGGATGGTTATATTCCCGACCAGCGCCGAATTCTTTATGCCAAAGAATTAGGATCTGCTGATCCATACAAAAACATTATTTCAGGAACGCTTTCTCAGCAAAATGGTAGCCGCATTTATCAAAATCTTAGCGATTATATTTATACGGCAGGTGGTGATGTCGCATATAACTTCAATCTTTTTGGACAAAAACAATCTGTAAAAGGCGGTTACATGCTCCAAATAAAAGACCGCTTATATGATGGGCAGTTCTTCGCCAATTATTTAGCCGGGAATGATGAGAACCTGAAATTACTTGGCCCCGATAAGATATTTGTTCCCGAAAATTTTGGTAATGGAGAGAATGATAATAAAGTAGGCTTTGATGCCATTAAGAACACCAATTTCCGCTACCTGGCCAATACAATTTTGAACGCGGGCTTTTTACAACTTGACAACCAGCTTTCATCTGCGCTTCGTGTAGTGTGGGGTCTGCGGGTTGAAAACTATGACCAGTTGGTAGGCAGTGTAAAAAAATGGGATCCCCGGCATACCTATTCTAAGGTTACAGACTTTTTGCCTGGCCTGAACGCAACATATAAGCTTAATACGAAGACAAATATCCGTTTATCAGCTTCCCAAACAGTTATCAGACCCGAGTTACGTGAACTTTCAGCGCTTAATATTTATGACTTTGAATTAAACGCGTCGGTGCAGGGAAACCCGGCTCTTAAGCGCACAAAGGTGACAAACGCGGATTTAAGATATGAGCTATATCCAAGGGCTGGCGAAATGTTTACGGCAGGTGTTTTTTATAAATATTTCAAAAACCCAATTGAACAATTTTTTGATGAAGCTTCTGGTGGTGCAAGTACTTTTAGTTATATCAACGCCGATAATGCGACTGCTTTTGGCCTGGAGCTTGAGTTTCGGAAAAAACTTGACTTTGTAGACGCGTTCAAAAATTTCACTCTGCAGGCCAACGCGGCTTATATAGACAGCAAGGTAAAAAGTGAAGCAAATAAACTGGACAGGCCATTGCAGGGACAATCACCATACGCAATCAATGTTGGTTTATTATATGATCTTGAAAAACAAGGATTGAGTGCAACGTTGTTATATAATCAGATCGGTAGAAGAATTTATGTAGTAGGTTCTGGCCAGTTAGCTGTTGGCGGCGCGCCGGATGTATATGAAGCTCCAAGACCGTTACTGGATTTTCAGGTAGCCAAGAAATTAATTAATAACAAAGCAGAGATAAGATTAAATATCTCGGATCTGCTGAACCAAACCCAGTACTTCTATCAAAACGTGACAAACGATACAAAATTCGATAAACAAACAGACGCACTTCGGTTTACAAAAAAATGGGGAACTAACTATAGCATCACTTTCAGCTATTCTCTATAAACAACCACTTAAATACTTTATAAACAAATAAAAATGAAAAAGTCCTTTTTTTATCTCGTCGCAATTTTGGCTATTGCGGTAACAAGTTGCCGAAAGATTGAAACAGACGGTGAGAAAGAAATTATTGTTATAACACAACCTGGTGGTGGTGGCTCAACTGGTCAAACGATTACGTTAAAAGGCCGTATCAATGCGGATACATTGCTGAGAAAGGAGAACACTTATATTCTTGATGGTCCTGTATACATGATCGGTAACCATACAATGACTATACAGGCAGGTACTACCATTAAGGGGTCTTTCAGCGGAGCCAATGTGGCTGCGTTGGTTATCACCCGCGGTTCAAAACTGGTAGCTGCCGGAACCTCTGACAGTCCTATTGTGTTCACCTCTTCTTCTCCCAACCCACAATCCGGCGATTGGGGTGGAATTATCATTTGCGGTAAAGCGCCAATTAACTCGGCTTTCTCGGCAAAACAAGGTCTTTACCAGGTTGAAGGTGGCGTTGATAATACTTTCGGCGATGGCCTTGCAGGCTCTGGAGATGCAGTGGCTCCGACTGCTGACCCTACAGACAGCTCTGGTGTTTTAAGTTATATCCGTATTGAGTATGCTGGTTATGCCGCTCAACCCGATAAAGAGATCAACGCGTTAACAATGGCTGGTGTTGGTAGCAGGACTGTTATTGATCATATACAAACAGTATTCGCAAAAGATGATGCTTTCGAATGGTTTGGCGGAACAGTTAATTGTAAATACCTGATTGCTTATAAAACCCTGGATGATGATTTTGATACTGACCTGGGTTATTCCGGCAAAGTACAGTTTGGATTGATCATACGCGACTCATCCCTGGCGGATGGTTCTGCCTCAGAAGCTTTTGAAAGCGATAATGACGGTACAGGTACAAATGCTACTCCTAAAACAACCGCTATTTTCAGTAACGTTACAGCCATTGGCCCACGTGCTACCACTTCCAATATTGGAAACTCGCTTTTCCGCGGTGCAACGCATATTCGCAGAAATACAGGTATCTCCATCTTCAATACCATCATCATGGGATGGCCAAGAGGAATTGAAATTGACGCGACATCAACAGCTGGAGATCCTACTTCAAAGGATGTAGCTGACAGCACTATACGTTTAAGAAACATCGCCATTGCGGGTACCGCGACACCAACAAGATTTTCAGGTATCGGCTTTGGAACAATTACCGACGACGCGAGTTTCAACTCATTCTTTCTGAATCCATATTTTAACAACGATATATTCGCTAATAACAGTGACATAAAGCTGGCAAATCCATTTAGCAGCAGCGCGCCCGATCCAACACCTTTTGGCGGTAGCTCAACCGGTAATATTAAGATATATGCCGGCGGAAGCTTTACAGACGCGAAATTTACAGGCGATACATTCTTTGATAAAACAGCTACTTTCCGTGGTGGTGTAGCACCTGCTGGTCCACTTTCTGGATGGTGGAGAGGTTGGACAAAGTTCAATTATAATTAATAAGAATAGAAGATTTTAAAGAACCGGCTTCGCAATCATCGCGTAGCCGGTTCTTTATTTTGTGCCAGTGCCCAACTTTAAATCCTGAATTGAAAGGGTCGTTCGCTTTTAACTTGCTGTTTAATTCGCTGAGACCCGGTATAAGAATTTATATGCAGACAACACCCTGTAGTTTGTTAAGGGAATCCGGGTATTAACCAGTGATGCTAACCGATGGAAGAGAGCTACTCTTGAAGGTTTCCTGTACATAGGTAATGGAATAATAATCCTGGCATAACCGAACGGTAATCTACACACCTGAACTTTATACCAGCTCTTTTAAATTACACCGCACCCGATTTTTATTGGGTTAGTAATCGTTTCTCCAACTAAATCCGGTTTACCCGGAGCAAATGGCCATCCCTGGTGTAAAAAACAAGGGATGGCTTTTTTGTTAGTTGTTTAAAAAAACAAGGAATGGAGCAGACTGCCGGAAAGAGGGGCGGGATCTTTTAATTCTTCCTGTACGCTTTCGGAGAAAAGATACTCCAGGCATTGGGATGTACTTTTGCTATAGTTGACCTGTAAGGTTTGCGAAGCGGATATCCATTCTTCAAAATGAGCTTCAAAATCATTACTGATATTTGGCAGACACATAATTCCCATTTCTTCCAGCGCTGCAGCATTGCATTGCTGTTCGTATTGGCCGCGAATGGGAATGCTCATGATTTTTTTGCCGAGATGCAGGGCTTCGGCCGGTGTTTCAAATCCGCCACCGGTGATGATACCTTTGCAATGAATAAAGCTTTCATCAAAAAGCAGCTTGTCTACCGGCAGGAATTTGATATTCCCTTCAATCGTTACATTGGTTGTTTGACGGGAGAATATCTCAAACCTGTAATCCGGAAAAGCAGAGAAGATTGTTTTTAATTGCGGATCGCAATAAGAAGGAAGATAAACAGTGATATGCCCTTTATCAACAGGCTGGGCATCTAATATTTCTTTTTTAATAACAGGAGTAAAGATAAAGTCGTCGTATTTTTTAAAATGCAATCCCACATAACGACTTGCTTTTGCATAGTTCTTCAGAATCCATTCCCCGGCAGTGCTCTTTTTTTCAGGCCTGGGTGTATTAACAGATTGGAAACTGGCCTGGTGACCAAAATTCACCGATGGGATTCCTTTTTTTGCACAGGCTGCTGCCGTTATGTATTCGAAATCATTAAGTACAAGATCATACTTTTCTACCGGCAGCTGATTTATTTCCTGGCGTATACGTACTGGTTGTATCTTTTTTACCAATTGCCAGTAATCTAAACCGCCTCTGCAATTATAGAAAAGACTTAGCCCTTTACTGCGATACCTGATGGGAGCATCCATTGCAAGTGTACTGTTGGCGCCACTTAAAAAAATGTCTACCTGGCCGTATTCTTTTAAATGGGGGAGAAGTTCCATGGCCCTGCTGATATGGCCATTGCCTGTTGCCTGTACCGCATATAATATTTTCATGTTGCTGAGATTGTTGATTAAATATGATAGACAAACATGTTTCTATACAAGCTGAATTCAACCACCCGTTAATCCCGGAATCACAACATTTGCACTACCACTTAATTGTGGCCAGGGTTATACAAAGAACCCCAGAAGATATTATTGCAACATGAGCTTTGAGTTACCAAATTGAGAATTTCATATGAGTACATTGTTATGTACTCCCGGTTTTAACGGTGAAATAGATTAACACTTCGTTTATGTTCCGGTAAGAATTAGTTCACACCCGGAGGTGAATTTCGCGCCAGTGGGAAGAGGTAGAAAGATAAGCGACAACTCTATTGATAAGAGAATCCAGTTCTTTAAATAATAATGATCCGTAACCTATAAGCCATCCGATGCTCAACCATTTTCTCATGTAAGCAGTTAAACTCAAGGCGGAGCATTTCCATGTTCTGCTATTATAGAAATAGTAAAGTGCGATAGGTATCAGTAATTTAATAGTATGGTAATGGTCTGGTCATACCTGCCTCATATTTTCATATAACCTGGTGGAGTGAAGAGTAGTCCATATGTGTGCAACAGGCTATTGCAACAATTCATCCTGGCGATCCGATAAAAAGTTTCTTTACAGTGTGATCATTAGCAGTTAGTTAGTAGATCCCGCTTTTCCAGGCGGGATTTTTTATGCTTCTTTGCCAGGAGCAGAATACTGTGCCAATACGCATGGCTTTGTAATGAAGGGGAAAGATGATCCATACAGGGATCATCCAGCAATCTTTTCAATCTTTGCCGTCTTTTCTTTTTTTGGCGCTTTTTTGGGTTCTTTTTCCTTTCTGACCTTAATTCCTTCTGTCAGCAATTTGGCGGCTTTTTTGATGCGGTCCTCATATTCCTTTTTTCCCAATAAGGTTTCCAACTCCGTTAATGAAGTGCGTAATTGATTGGCTACCTGTAGTCTTGTCTGTTTTTTTGGAGAATCGGGCTTAACTTTTTTTTCTTTGTCTTTGGACATTTGATTACAATTTAATAATATAAAAATAATGTATCGGCCCTGTTTCCAATGTTAAGTTTTTCGGAAAGGGTGCAGTATCTGGTCTCCTGATGTTATCGTTTCATAGCTGTAATTTTCGGTGCAACGGTGATAATACTGTATATGTCAGAAGTAAAATAGAAGCAATGAAATGCCTGCACATCATTATATGGACAGAAGCGCATGTTCCCGGACGGATAAAGGAATGGAAGAGAGAATTCGCCGTTTCAGTCTGCCTGATTAAAGGAAATGCAGAGCCAGTATAAATCCTGTCTATATATCATGGTTATCTCCAGGCTGAATATAAAGGAGCAATTGTGATCGAAACCCGGACAACAGCCCTTCTTTGCAACGGGATTAACGAGGTATATAAAAAAAGACGGGACGCTGTTTTTTTAATTTTTCCGGCAAATTGATTTATGATGACTGCCTGCAGATCCCGCAGAACTATAAAGTACTCTGGACATGCTCAAAGTAGATGGATTTAAAAACATTGATTGTTGGTGCTTCTTCGAGTTACTTCGCTTATATCGCAGCCGATCTCGGACTAAGAGAATGAAGATGTATGGAAATCTCGCTGGTGATCACTTCTGTTTTTATTTTTTGCTGAGGCACGGAAATGGGCTTTACGGCCTTTTCATCATAAGTATATATATGCCAGTCCTCTTCATAATATTCCAATGCCGTTAGATGTTCTACCCAGTCGCCTGAATTAAGATAGGTTACCGAGCCTTCCTCTGTTGTAATTACTCTTTTCTGAGGTTGATGGATATGGCCGCAGATAACACAATCATATTTTTTCTCAATTGCGATCTCTGCAACCATTGTTTCAAAGGAATCAATTTTGGTCACGCGTTTGTGAAAATGTTTCATCACTTCTTTCGAGAATGACACTTTATCCCTGCCGATCATTTTCATGAAACGATTTATTAATTTATTAAAACCCAGCAGCATTGCATAGCCATTGCTTCCAAGTTTACCCCAGAATTTAGCCTGGCCTTTGCTTGTATGATCGAATACATCACCATGAAATATCCAGGTCATCTTATTGTTTATTTCTATGACCATTTTATCTGTAAGCTGGAAATTACCCAGGTTCATGGTTGAATATCGACGCAGCAATTCATCGTGATTGCCTGTAATATAAATCACCCTTGTGCCATTCGAAAGCAGGTTCAGCACTTCCTGTATGACCGCCATATGCGCGGAAGGGAAGTATCGTTTACTGAATTGCCAGATATCGATTATGTCTCCGTTCAGGATCAATAACTGGGGAGAAACACTTTTAAGATAGGCAAGTATTTCACCGGCGCGACTTGCATACGTGCCCAAGTGCAGATCGGACAGGACAACTACATCAACAGAACGTTTTTGCATACAATGGATTTATGGGTATTTGGATCATCTCAGCGAAATATATTTTGCAACGGGCTGATCAGTTTTAAATTCTTCTCCCAATAAATGAGCGATTGTCTGTGCAATTTGTTTCTGATACAATTGCTGGTCTTTTTTCACTTCACCCAACGGTTCAATGCCCGGACCTATTACAGCGAGCCATGTTTGCGATGAACCTTTAACAAACATTCCATGGTTGGTCCATTTGTCATTGTTCCTGCCACGACCGTGATCTGTGGTAATGATGAATGTAGTATTGTCCTTGTATCCCGGGGTGGTTTGTACCCAATGCCACAAGGTTGCGATCATCCGGTCAATCTCGGCAGCTTTCTCCAGGTAGGTATCATAACGTGCTTCATGAGCAGCTTCGTCTGTTTCGCCGAGACCGAGATATACCACCCGGGGTTGTGTTTTCTGGATATACTCCTTTGCTGTCAGAAAAGTAAGCTGGTCATGCCTTGTAGGTTTCTTTTCAGTGATAGCCTCATCTTCTACTTTTTTCAAAAGGGCTTCTTCGGGGTTCAAATCGCTTTCTGTCGCATTATCATACCCGCTATTAAGTATGATGCCACTTCTTTCGCTGTTCAGGATATAAGGGAATACATCCCAGGAAGTGAAAGCTGCAACCTTACCTGAAAAACCATCTTTTGTATTAAGGTATTCCAGCACATTAATATTCGTATTCTTGTTTTTGTGGTTGGAGGATACGGCAAGATCAGTGTTGCCTGTGAATATCTCATTATAACCAGGATAAGAAAGCGAGTAAATATTGGAGACATTTACTTTGTTTTCATACACACGGTTTCCATACAACTGTCCTTTTTTCGCAATTACATTCCAGAAAAAAGGTAATAATTTTTTTCTTCTTTCCTCGGCCGATTCTCCACCGTACAACATATCCAGTGTAGTTCCGTCGGGAGTATATTTTTCATTTGAAATAATATCGGGGTCTGCGCCGGTGAATATTTCCTGCCATCTGAAACCATCCAATGTGATAATGAAAAGATTTTCAGTAAGTGGAGATGAGGGCACAGGGAAATCACTTTCTTCAAGAGGCTTCTCTTTGAATGTTAACAACGATAGCAAGACAATACACGAGAAGAAATGTTTCATTGTGTAAGGGTTTTGCAAAGAAAGTTTTATAACGTGACTAAGGTGTTAATAACCGATTATGTAAATGTTAATAAAGAGCGGGCACTTAACTTTTTACTCATATTCGGGTAACAATTCGGTAATGCAGGGGAGATAGTTTCGCCGCAAACTAGCAGGACTTATGAAGAAGGTATTTTCTATATGGGCACTTTCAATGTTGTTACTTATTTCAACGACAGTAGTTGCTCAAAAAGGAGTTGTTAAAGTAAAAGTAAAAGACAACGACAATCTTAATCTTCCCGGTGCTTCCATTTCCCTTACACCAGGTAAACATGCGGGTACTACCAATCAACAGGGAGAGCTCATTTTTACAGGCATTCAGCCGGGTGAGTATACACTTAATATATCTTATATTGGCTATGCAGCTACGCATAAAACCATTACCATAAGTGATAATGGTGCCAATCTAACAGAAACTTTGTTAGGGTCATATACTACGGGCGAAAGAGTAGTGGTGCTGGGCGACAGGTTAAAAGGCCAGGCAAAGTCATTGAACCAGCAAAAGAACAGTGATAATATAACCAATATCATCAGCGCTGACCAGGTTGGTCGTTTCCCTGACGCAAATATTGGTGATGCAATTAAAAGGGTACCCGGTATCACAATGCAAAATGACCAGGGAGAGGCAAGGAATATCGTGATAAGAGGAATGGGACCTGAATTTAATTCTGTCACATTTAATGGAGAGAGGATCCCTTCCGCTGAAGGGGATAACCGAAGGATTCAGATGGACCTGATCCCTTCCGATATGATACAGACAGTTGAAGTAAATAAAACCGTAACGGCTGACATGGACGCGGACGCTATTGGCGGTTCAGTGAATCTTGTTACACGGTCAGCACCAAATGGTCTTCGTGTTTCAGGCACCCTGGCTGGAGGATACAACCCGATCAGGGATAATGGTTTTATTGGTACAGCCAATCTTGTAATTGGAAACCGGTTTGCAAAAGATAAGTTTGGATTTGTAATAAGTGGTTCTTATAACAGGAACGTATTTGGTTCAGACAATGTTGAATCGGTGTGGAGTAAGGATGCAAATGGAAAGGTATTTGTGAGTGACAATGATGTGCGTGTATATGACGAAATGAGGATACGCAGGAGCGTTGCTGCAACGTTTGATTATAAAATAAACCCGCTTAATACTATCTCACTGGTCGGAAGTTATAATTGGAGAGATGATAAAGAAAACAGGTTCCGGTTACGTCACCGTTACAGAGGCGATGAAGACGATTATGCCGCCGATCTTAAATATGATGCACAGGGAAATGTGACAGGATACAGTAATGGAGAAGTACTCCGTCAGTCCAAAGGCGGCCTGGACAACAAGCGCAACGAAAACAGGAGACTGGAAGATCAGCGGGTACGTTCGATCGCGTTAAAAGGGGATCATCTTTTTAAAGCGGTAAGAACCAACTGGAGTGTTCAGTATGCAAAAGCGTCCGAAAAAAGACCCAATGAGAGGTATATCGCAATGGGCAGAAGAAATATAACAGTCAACCAGGATATAAGTGATGAAGGGTTTCCCTTATTGACGGATAATACAGCTCTTACGGGGTATACCCGCCTGGATGAACTGACAGAACAATTCCAGGACCAGTTTGAGCGGGATCTCAACGCCAAACTGAATTTTGAAATACCAGCCTCATTGATCAACGGACAAAAAGGATTTTTAAAATTTGGAGGTAAACTGCGATCAAAGAAAAAGGAAAGAAATAATACCTTTTTCGAGTATGACCCGCTTACATCTCTCGGTAATATCAGCCTGCTTCCGCTTACCAACAAAACAAGCAGCAGCTTTTATCCAGGTGGCAAGTATATAGCAGGCCAGTTCATTGACCCAAAATACCTGGGGAGACTTAATTTTAAGGATGCTAATATGTTTGAAGAAACTGATGCTCCTGCCGAGTATCTGGCAGGTAATTACAGCGCCAAAGAAACAATAACAGCTGGTTTTGTTACATTAAAACAGGACATCACGGAAAAATTTTCTGCTAATATCGGTATACGCATAGAACATACCGCTATTGATTATGTAGGTAATATTGTTGAAGATGATGAAGTATTCAAAGGTCAGGCAAAACTGAAAAGTGATTATACAGATGTGTTGCCAAACCTGAACATGAAGTATAAGATCAATAATAATTTTGTTATTAAGGCTGCCCTGACCAATACCCTGGCAAGACCAAAATATTTTGACCTTGTTCCTTATTTCAACCTGAAGCCAGGTGATGAAGAGATCAGCGTAGGAAATCCAGGGCTTAAACCAGTTAAGTCAATGAATATTGACCTGATGGTAGAAAATTATTTTAAATCGGTAGGGCTGATCTCCGGCGGTCTTTTTTATAAAAAACTGGATAAGTTTTTCTATACGTACATCGATGCAAATTATGACAATGCAAAATTTGCTACAGATTTTCCTACTGTCACCAATCCAATACCCGCAGGAGAACGTTGGGATTTTTCTCAGCGACGTAATGGGCAGGGCGCTACGGTTTATGGACTGGAAGTGGCGTTGCAAAGGCAATTGGATTTCTTACCAGGATTTTGGAAAGGGTTTGGTGTGTATCTCAACTATACCTATACGCATTCAAAAGCAAAAGGAATTTATGATCCCGAATCAGGTGAGCTGATCAGGAGCAATGTCAAACTTCCGGGCGCTGCGCCTACTATATTCAACAGCTCGCTGAGTTATGAGAATAAAAAGCTGGTTGTACGTATTTCAGGAAACTATACTTCATCATATGTAGATGATAGCGATGATGCAGGGTACAACGAAGACAGTTTTTTTGATCGCTACTATAGCAAACAATTCTTCCTTGATTTTAACGCGTCTTATGCATTTACGAATAAATGGAGAGTATTTGCAGAAGCGAATAACCTGACCAATCAGCCATTGAGGTATTACCAGGGTGTTAAAGAAAGAACAGCGCAGGTTGAATACTATGGACCAAAATTCAATCTTGGGGTAAAATTTGATCTGAGTAAAATCGGGTCGTCCTCTAAAGGACTTTAAACCTGGTTATATTGTTTTCTAAAAGTGCATGCCAGTACAGTATGCCGTTCATGTTATGCTTTAATAAACGAGATATGCGGTTTGTATTCATTGTGTTTGCCATTTTATTTTTTTCCTGTAATGGCTCAAAAAAAATGCCTGTCGCTTCCGATGCAATAAAGCCAGCGGTGGTTACAGAAAAAGTGATATTTGATACAGATGATCCTGCCATCTGGATAAACACAGAAGATATAAATAAAAGTCTAGTGATCGGTACGGACAAGGAGAATGGGGGTGGCCTCTATGCTTTTGACCTGGAAGGAAAAATAAAGAATAAAGTGTTGGGCTTGCAAAGACCTAATAATGTAGATATCGCTTATGGTCTTTTATTAAATAACAAAACAACAGATCTGGCTGTTACGACAGAGCGTGGAGTCAATATGCTCAGGTTCTTTTCATTACCGGGTCTAACAGCTTTGGATGGCGGAGGACTGGCTGTTTTTGAAAATGAAAAGGATCGCCTGCCAATGGGGGTAGCTATTTATAAAAACCCGGCAAATAATATTTCTTATGTAATAGTAGGAAGAAAATCCGGTCCTTCTGAAGGGTATCTCTGGCAGTACAAATTGCTGGATGATGGTGGCAAAGTAGCAATGCAACTGGTCAGGAAGTTTGGTAAGTACAGCGGTAAAAAAGAGATCGAATCAATAGCAGTGGATAATGAACTGGGGTATGTTTATTATTCGGATGAGCAGGTCGGGGTCCGTAAATACTATGCCGACCCTGGAAAAGGTGACCAGGAGCTTGCCTTATTTGGGCAGGGAGATTTTAAAGAAGATAATGAAGGTATTTCCATTTATAAGTCCGGGAATGGTACGGGTTATATACTTGTGTCAGACCAGTCTGCAAATAGTTTCAATGTTTACCCCAGGGAAGGAGACAAGTCTGGCGTGCACATGCATACCCGGATCGCAGTTGTACCAATGTCTACTAACCAGAGCGATGGTAGTGATGTGACAGCCGTTAGTCTGCCAGGTTTTAATGGTGGTTTATTCGTTGCCATGAGCGATGATAAAACCTTTCAATATTATCGTTGGAAAGATATCGCTGAAAGGGCAGGACTTAAAGTAAGGTGAGAAGCAATCCGGGAAAACAGCGATTATTTTCCTGCTTCATTAAAACAAGTACAAAAGTTCTTTACAAACTCTTTTGTGTATTTACCTGTTGGATCTAACTCCGGGTCAAGTATGGTTATCTGTATGCCCGATGCTTTTGGGCTGGATAATAGTAAGTATAGCAGCTCATTCATTTCATCATAGGATAACCCATCAGGCGCGCGGCTGTCTACAGCGGGCATGATCTCATCATCCAATGCATCTACATCAAAATGTATCCAGAAGCCAGCTAATTTATTTGTTTCAACCATCACAAGGAAATTCTTTGCACATTGCGCAATACCCTGCATTCTTAGCGCTGGGAGATCTATATAATGTATGCGTGATTTGAGTATAGGATCTACATAGGCATCATCATATTCACGATTGCCTACCGACCACACATGGTTTTCCTGTATGTATGGTTTAAGCCCGTTAATATTAGTAAGCTTTTCATGGCCATGACCTGTTACAATCGCAAGATCCATTCCAGCTGCACCGGCAGTTCCCGACATAGAAGGCCACATAAAATCATGGTGACCATCGAGCGAAAAAAGACCATAAGTGCCCAATTGATTAAGGCCCACCGCAGCGCCGATCAAAATGCTGCAATCGCCACCGATAACAAGTGGGAAAAGATCAGCTGTGACTACTTTTTTAACAAGCTCGGCCTGCTTTTGTGCATATGCGATGATGGTATCTGCATTACGCACACCGGAATCAGCATCTACATCCATTGTATACAGAGCTGGTGTAAGCGTGGTCGTGTCAACAGGTGCGATCAGTTGATGAAAGCCGTGTTGCCGTAACCAGGCGGGTAATTTTTTTACACCCGGTTCATGCCCGGGAGATGGTTCTATCAAACCAAGATTGGAAGGGAATTCAAGAATATGAACAGGCTTCAATACTGCATTAATTATACTGCAATTTAACAAAAACAGGAATGGGGGAAAGTAAACAGCAACAAAGAGTATTCCAGGTTGCCATCAATCCTTGCGAGCATCCAGTGTAAAGCCGATACTGGTGCCTACATCTTCGCGGCTACGCACATGTATTGTTTGTCCATGTGCTTCTATTATATGTTTGCAGATAGCCAGCCCCAGCCCGCTGCCGGTTATATCGATGCTTCTCCCTTCCTCGGTACGATAGAAGCGTTCGAAGATACGGGGCAGGTGTTTTTCAGGTATGCCAATCCCATCATCGCTCATCTCTACAAGTATATGTTTGCCATCCGTATTATACATACTGGCCGTGATGCTTCCGTTTTGTTTTCCGTACTTGATAGAATTTTCAACAAGATTCAGCAAGACCTGTCTTATTTTTTCTTTATCCGCAAAAACCATCAAGGGAGATTCACAGCCTTTTTTGATATTGCAACGGATATTTTTTTGTACGGCAATGATCGAAATACTCTCAAACGTTTCTTTCACCAGGTCCTGGATAATAAAATTCTGTTTAAACAGGCTTAGTTCGCCCCGCTCCAGCCGGGAGATTTCGTCAAGGTCATTCAGGAGATTGGTGAGCCTTTCTACATTCGTGGCAGTTTTTTCCAGGAATCTTTTATTTACATCCGGGTTATCAAGAGCCCCGTTCAATAAAGTATCCACATAGCCCTGGATAGCAAAAACAGGTGTTTTGAATTCATGCGAGAGGTTTTGCAGGAATTCTTTTCGGAATTGCTCATTTGCACGCAACAATTCTATTTCCTGTTTATTTTGAGTAGCCCAGGCTTCTACATCTTCTCTCACCTCATCAATGCTTTTCTTGGGTAATATGTATTTGTAATAGGTCTCTTCCCGTTTTGTCGCTTTTGTCTGGTAAATGAACTTGTAAATAAGTTTGATCTTACGATAAATAAAACGCTCCAATACAAAAGAGATCAATAAATATCCGCCTACCAGGATAACAATAAACGAAGTAAGCACGGGCTCCCATCTTTTTTCAATAAAAAACACCAGCAGGCAGATAGGGAGTGCCAGCGATAAGGCAGTAAGTAAAGAAAGCTGCCTGGGAGAAATGGTTTTAATGGAAAACATAATGAGTTACTTGATGCGAGATACCTTGTACCGGATACTAAAATAAGTATGTGTTGTAAAGTTAGTTACTGTTGTTGAATCCTGCATCTGGTGCCCGGGACCCGCTATCCAGTACCCTTGTTCAACCTTTATAGCTCAAACTTATACCCAACACCTTTCACGGTGGTCACGCAATCGATCCCTAATTTTTGCCGGATCTTCCGGATATGTACGTCAATCGTGCGGTCGCCCACGATAACTTCATTTCCCCAGACCTGGTTGAGGATCTCGTTTCTTAAAAAAACGCGACCGGGTTTTTGAGCAAGGAGATATAATAGCTCAAATTCCTTTTTCGCAAGTACAATGTCTTTTTCATCTACCTGCACCATGAATCGTTCCGGGTCAATGGTCAGGTTGTCTATTTTTACGGTTTTGTTTTCGGCCTTGTTCAGGCGGCGAAATAACGCATTGACCCGACTCAGGAAAACTTTCGGGCTGATGGGTTTGCTCACATAATCATCGGCTCCTGTTTCCAGGCCCTTGATCTGTGTGCCTTCATCATTTACAGCCGTTAAAAAAATAATCAATGTCTCTTTAAAGGCCGTTTGCGCCCGCAGTAGCTGGCAGACTTCTACCCCTGTTTTTTTAGGCATCATTACATCCAGCACGATCAGGTCTGGCTGAAAACGCCTTGCTTTATCAAGTGCCTCATCGCCGTCTTTTGCAGTAATTACGTCATAACCCTGCCCCGAAAGATTATATTTTAAAATTTCCAATATATCGGGCTCATCATCCGCCACCAATACCTTTCTACCCTTATTTTCCATGCTTATTGAAAGTTTGCGCAAACCTACTGGTAAAAACTATGCCGTTAAAATAAGGGGTAGTTGTTCATACAGACTTAATGATAACTTAATATCTGTTTTTCCGGCCTAAAACTGAAAAGGCAACCTATTTAATCCCCTAAAGCGTCTATTCGCTTGTTACCCAGCTATTTTGTACATTTATCAGGTTTGGACGTTAACTTTGTATTTCGATCCTTATGATAGCATTTGCCCGATACATTTTATTACTCGTCAGTTTGCAACTGGTCTCCAGTTTTGTCTTAGCCCAGATGGATACCACTGTGTTGAAGAGTTTTGTCCCACCCCTGAACCGCCAGCTTTTTCATGACCAGGTAAACGCAGAGCAAAAGAAAGCGTTGAACTATGATGGCAGGATGGACAATCAACTGACTATTTCTACGGATGACGAGATAAACTACCTCGCTACACAGGCATTGACCACGCGGATAGATATGTTTCAATACAGGATCGAAAAGGACTCCTTGCTTACGCATGGCAAAAGGATTTATTACCTGAAGGGTATGCAGGGCTTATTAAGAAATCTGCAGGCAGGTTGGCGATCAAAGGAGCTTAACCCAGCCAATCTACCGGCGGTAGTTGATGCGTTTGAGCACTGTATGGAACTGGATCGTAAGAATATTTCCATAGAGAAATATGTGAGCCAGTTATCTTATCAGGTAGCGACACCGGTTGTACGTTCAACCGGCTTTGACGATAATCCTGGAATTAAAGGAGCCCGCGACCTGCTGGTATTGAAATATTGTTTGCTTCATCCCAAAGAAACCTTTATTACACTAAGAGATAATACGAATGTTCCTTTTGCAGATAGTCTCATAAAAATAATAGGAAGAAAGTATCCTGCACAGTTATATTCTTATGCACAGGCCGGTAACAAACTTGCAGCAAGAATACACAATATAAATGATGATGTTTTTGTGAAAACTATTGCTACCATGTCGAAGAGCCGGAGTGGTCAGCAATATTTTCCTTTCCTGGATAATATAGTG
>CAZGSG010000019.1:13353-35572 GCA_964528095.1 uncultured Terrimonas sp. | reverse complement strand
AGCTCAGCTCTCCCTTAGCTCATTATCTCTGTTAGCTCTGTGTGAAAGCCCTTACATATGTTTTTAAGCTTACGGAGAGAATTATACAATTTCATTTGGTGAGGTTCCGTTCTATAGTAGAGATTGAAGAATTGTCCTTCTTATCTCTGCATCACTAACACTGCAAGAGCTTTCACACAGAGCTAAGGGGTAAATGAGATAGAGAATAGTCTGGCTATTTATATATTTATTATCGGTTGAAATAAAGAGTTAACAGAGCGTTTTCACTGACGCGAAAACAGCACCCTGATCAACGATTGCCTTTTCACGTCAGTGAAAAATCTCCTTAGCTCATCCGTTCATACAAATAAAGAATAAACAAATAGCTCAGCTTTCGCCTATCTCATTTACTCCTTAGCTCTGCGTGAAATCACTTGCCAGTATTTTAAGCTTACGGAGAGAATTATACAATTTTATTTGGTGAAGTTCGGCTCTATAATAGCCAAGGAGGTTTCGTTATATCCAGCCATTCTTTATTTGTTTGCGCAGATGAGCCAGCAGGGATTTTTCAAAAAGTGAAAAGAAGATCACTGCCACACGGTTGCCCAGTAAACATGCAAACTTTCTTATCAGGAAAACATCTCCTTGATCTTATCGAAAAATCCCTTTTCGTTCTTATCGGGGTGGGGTTTGAAATTCTGTGAACCGGATAATTTCTCCAGCAGTGCTTTCTCTTCTGCAGTCAGCTGTTGTGGGGTCCATACATTTACATGTATCAGTTGATCTCCTTTCTCGTAAGAGTTTACTGCCGGAAATCCCTTTCCTTTTAACCGGAATATCTTACCGCTTTGTGTACCTGCGGGTATTTTTATTTTTGCCCTGCCATCAATTGTTGGTACTTCTAACTGTGTACCAAATACCGCATCGGTAAAAGTAATATGCAGGTCATATGCTACATTCAATCCTTCGCGCTGCAAATCTGCATGTTGCTCTTCTTCGATCAATATAATAAGATCTCCTGCAGAACCACCTCTTTCGCCGGCATTGCCCCTGCCAGTGATATTTAATTGCATTCCTTCCTGTACGCCTGCAGGTATTTCTATGCTCACTGTTTCTTCGCCGTATGTTCTTCCTTCTCCTTTGCAGGTACCACATTTAGCTGTGATCGTACTTCCTTCTCCATTACAGGTTGGACAGGTGCTTACTGTTTGCATCTGGCCCAAAAAAGTATTTTGTACTTTTCTTACCTGTCCGCTACCGCCACAGGTCTGGCAGGTTTGCACACTGCCTTTATCTTTGGCACCGCTGCCATGGCAGGTAGTACAGGGTACGTGTTTTTTTACTTTGATATTCTTGGTGACACCTTTGGCGATCTCTTCATAGGTCAGTTTTAATTTTATACGCAGGTTGCTACCTCTTATGCCACGGCTTCTGCCTGCACCACCGCGACCACGTTGTCCGCCGCCAAAAAAGTTACCAAAAATATCATCTCCGAATACATCACCAAACTGGCTGAAGATATCATCCATGTTCATTCCACCGCCGCCACCAAAACCACCACGGCCATTGCCGCTTACCCCTGCATGACCATAACGATCATACTGTGCCTTCTTATCTGCATCGCTCAGGATCTCGTAAGCTTCCGCGGCTTCCTTGAATTTTTCTTCCGCCGATTTATCGCCGGGATTCCTGTCAGGGTGATATTGCATCGCAACCTTGCGATATGATTTTTTTATCTCGTCTGTAGATGCAGATTTGCCAACACCCAGTATTTCGTAATAATCTCTTTTTGACATAATAAAAGCAGTGAACTTTTTGCTGCGTGCGATATAGTGGTTCAGTAAGCCAGCTCGCAGCGATGGCTTGCAGTTTCCTGTATTAATTAGCTACAACAACCTGTGCGTGACGGATCAGTTTATCATTCAGGTAATATCCTTTCAACACCTCATCTGCTATCTTACCTTTCATGGCTTCAGTAGAGGCTGGTATTTCAGTAATGGCTTCGTGCAGATCCGCGTCAAATTCCTTACCCACGGTTTCCATTGCCCTTACACCTTTTGATTGTAAAAAGTTACGAAGTTTGTTGAACACAAGTAACACACCCTCTTTCACCTGGTTGATATCATCGCTGGTCTCTATTTGCTTCTGCGCCCTGTCGCAGTCATCGAGCACACTTAGCAGACCCGTGATCACCTCTTTACCGGCAGTCTGGATCAGTTCTCCCCGTTCCTTGCCGCTTCTTCTTCTGAAATTATCGAACTCTGCCACCAGGCGCAGGTACTTATCCTTGGTCTCCCCGATTTCCTGTTTTAATTTCTCTATCTCGCCATCATTTTCCAGGGGATCATTCAAATGTGTTGTACCGCCTTGATTTTCATCAGCATTTATATCGATATCCCCATTATTCTCGGGGCTTTCATCCAGCGGGAATTTTCTGTCTTTTTCTGTCATTTTTTTCAAAATTGTTTGCAAAGGTAAGCTAGTCAAGAATATTGCCAACCTGCTCCCGGCCTTGTTTTGGGACAAATTGTCTTTTAAACGACCGCTTTCACGGCAATGCCCGGGTATAACTGGCATAAAATAAGGATTTCAGGCCTGAATATGTACCTTGCGCCCCGATATGATAAATGTGTACTTAAAGCGGAAAATCGCTAACCGGATAGCCAATGGACATCCCTGGATCTTTAACAATGAAGTGGAAAAGATCGAAGGCGAAGTAGCAGGAGGAGAGGTGGTAGATGTGTTTAGCCACGATAAAAAATTTGTGGGCAGGGGGTATATTAATCCCAAATCCCAGATAATTGTCCGTTTGCTCACCCGCGACCGCAAAGAAGAAGTCAATGAACAATTCTTTTACAACAGGATCAAACAATGCCGGGATTACAGGATCAAACTGGGGTATATCGAAAACTGTCGTCTTGTATTTGGCGAGGCCGACTTCCTGCCACAACTGATCATCGATAAATTCAATGATTACTTTGTTATCCAGACCCTGGCGCTTGGAATGGATGTATGGAAACCGGCGATTGTAAAAGCGTTGAATGAACTCTTTGAACCCAAAGGGATCTATGAGCGCAACGATGTACCCGTAAGAGAGCTGGAAGGGTTACCGCAACACAAAGGGTTTTTATCCGCGCCCTTTGATACAAAGATCATCATCAACGAAAATGGACTGAAGTTTCATGTGGATATCGAGAATGGGCAAAAAACAGGTTATTTTCTGGATCAGCAGGATAATCGCCGCGCCATCCGGCATATCGTTAAAGATGCCGATGTGTTAGGCGCATTTACTTACACCGGTACATTCGAGATCCATGCAGCGCAGTATGGCGCTAAATCGGTGCTGGGCCTTGATATCTCGGAGAACGCGGTACAACAGGCAAGAAAGAATGTGACGCTGAATGGGCTGGATGCCATTTGTCGTTTCGAAACAGCCAATGCATTTGATGTACTCAAGCAATGGGGCAAAGATGGAAGACAATATGATGTAGTGATGCTGGACCCGCCGGCATTTACAAAGAACCGGGAGACCATTCAGAAAGCCATCACCGGATATAAAGAGATCAACCTGCGGGGAATGAAACTGGTAAAACCCGGTGGTTTCCTGGTAACTTCTTCCTGCACTAATCTGGTGCATGCTGAATTATTTCTGCAGATAATTGATATGGCAGCAAGAGATGCCCGGAGAAAAATAAGACAGGTGGTCTTCAAAGCTCAATCATCCGATCACCCGATCATTTGGGGAATGGAGAACACGCAATACCTGAAATTCCTGATCATACAGGTACTATAAAAACGGATGACAGCAGGGATATGCCTGGCTATTCTGCAGAACTTATTTCACTGTTGAGAGTTGAAAACCTAAATTAGCTTATTTGGAAACCTGGAATTTGCCGGTATCTGTAATACGGCCATTCTGATCCTGTAGTTGGTAGATATATACGCCGCGGGTAAAATCAGTAAGGTTAACCGTTGTTTTTTCTTCCACGTTCTTTGCTTCGAACATTTTGCGGCCCGGGAAATTATATACTACAATAGAAAGACCCTTCTGGTAATTCTTTTGCAGATCGAAAATGATATAAGAGGTAGCAGGGTTGGGGTAGGGCTTTAATATTTTAGCCTGTGGCTCAGCTATTGGGCCACGAGATTCCTGCGCGGATGAACCGAATGACAACAGGAGTAAGAAAAACGCTATGGGTAGAATTAGCTTCAACGAAACAAATTTACTTTTATTTTCCAATACTAGTGCCATTTTCTCACATGTGCAAGGTATTTCACGCAAAATTTTGTTTTTGCTGCTAATCAAGTATTTAGCATCGTAAATCTCCGCTTTTTAACAAATATTTTATCGTAATTCCTGCAGTATCGCGGCCATTGTGGAGAAGTTAGGAACTTCACCGGCATTCTCCAATACTTCGGTGTATCGAAGTATACCATTCCCGTCGATAATAAAAGCAGCTCTTTTGGATACATTTTTCATGGCATAAGAAAATGTTTCATATAAGCACTCATAAGCCACCGACGCATCACGGTTAAAATCACTTAATAGCGCGAAATTGAGTTGTTGATCCTCTTTGAACCGGGCTAATGTATATAACGAGTCTACTGAAATGCCCAATACCACAGCGTTCACATTATTATACATCGCAATATCATCTCTTACACTGCATAGCTCTTTTGTGCAGACACTGGTAAATGCCAGGGGGAAAAATAACAGCACTACATTTTTATCTTTTAAAGAAGAAAGCGAAACAAGGTTCTTTTGACTGTCGTAAAGGCTAAAGTCGGGTGCTTTTTGTCCGGGCTGGAGGGGCATGGGTAAAATTTTAAAACGAATTAAAAGTTTGTCCAATTTTCAACGGTATATAGCTGTTGAAAACTACTGACAATAAATTTATTGTGATTAATAGCAATAAACAAATTTGTTCTCCCTGGGGGAAATCAGTAACAAGAGGATTATTAAAATCTTGGACAAAGGGTAGAATTCAATGTAGATCTGGTACTCCTGTCCAGTAACCCGATATAAGAAAGAGAAAGTTCGAATCCACCTCTTCCATAACTGGAGGCTTTTAGCCTGGAAATATTCACGTCATAGCTAAGCGCAAATGAAAACGGATTATAGTCAAGTTTTATAACCGGAATGATCGCATCATTCCAACGCAGGAAGGCGCCGGCGTGAATAGTGTAATCAGGTTTAGCGGGGTCGCCGCCGATCTTTAATCCATACATGCCACCACCGACCGTTTCTGAAAAATAACCCTGCCTGGTATGATCTGCCTGCAGGGTCATATAGGCATAGTCACTTACTGCGAATTTGATACCACCAGAGAATACCCATTTGGGATTCACTTCAATACCTGCATTGCGATAAAAGGAATTGTTGGGCCGGTTGAAATGATGATAAGCCACACCCACATAAAAATTGTTGTCGGGGTTATCATTCAGGCTTGAATTATAACTCATGCCCGCACTTCCATCAAGATAAGTATAACTTGTATTAGCCAGGTTCTCCCCAATACCTGTCCCATCATACTGGCTATTAGTGGTCATTTTGGACGGATCAAACCTGCGCTCTACAATTCCTCCCATAAAGCCAACTGACAAATACCTGTTGCGGTCGGCACTCAGTGCTTTGTGATAGTTCAACGCAGGTAAAAAATGAACAGATGTCCATCCGATGGTGCCTGCACGATCATATAAAAGCTGGGCACCCACGGTCAGAAAATCATCTGCCTTTCCTACGGGTAGTTTGTATTCTCCATTCAACGAACCGGTTTTATAAGCATTGGTCACACTGTTCCATTGATCACGGTATACAGCCTGTACACGGATATCACCGGTATAGATTCCTGCAAGCGAGGGATTGCGTAATAAAGGCGCTTCGAAGAACTGCGAGAAATGAATATCCTGCGCATTTGCATTATTCGTATAATGCAAGAGGCAAATTATAATGCAACAGGTACGAATCGCGGTACGTAAAATCCGTATTGCAAAATAAGGGAACGGTATCTTTCTATTCATTTTCATTTTTCACCTATCCACTTTTATCTGTCGCTACAATATGAGGGCAATATTACCCGAAAGTTTTAATAGTTCTCCGTTATTACAAAATATCTCCGCCTGGTATACATAGACATCAGCAGGAGCTTTTCTTCCTTTATACATTCCATCCCATCCCTGGCTGGCATCATTCACCGCAAAATTTCTTTTTTCAAAGACTAATTCGCCCCACCTGTTGAATACTCTTAATGTTTTGATAGAATACAATCCCCTGCCCCTGGGATAAAACCGGTCATTACTTCCGTCCCCATTCGGAGAAAATGTATTCGGAATAAAGAAGTTCTCATCCTGGCATACTACCCGCACAGTTATCTTACTGGTATTAATACACCCATAACGGTCCTCTAACTGTACCATATAATCCGTAGTCGCACGGGGAGTTGCTACCGGGGAAGGGCAGTTGTTGCAGTCAAGACCTGAAGTAGGCGACCATTTATAAGAATCGATTGCCCCTGTATAATTCATTGCAAGCGTTGCCGAGCCACCGGATACGATCGTAATCGGGTTTACAACAGGGGTAGCTGTTGGTAAGGCCGCTACATGTAATGGATGGTAGGTTGTATCGGCACATCCTATTTTACCGGTAGAGATCAATTGAATGGTATAATTTCCACTGGCCGTATATGTTGTTGATGTACTCTGCTGAGCGGATGCTGCACCATTCCCGAAATTCCACTGCCATTTTATAGCAGTATCTGCCTGCACAAGCGCGGCAGAACAAGGTTCTGCCACATTTAAACAGATCGTATCACGGCCATTGATATTTGCTACAGGAGTTCTGTATACGCGCACGGTATCTGTAAACGAACTGGCACAATTGCTTTCCGTTACTACATTCAGACGCACAAAATAGGTGCCTGGTGCAGTATAAGTATGAGCAGGGTCTATGTCGGAACTTGTGCCTCCGTCGCCAAAATCCCAGGTGCTTGAAATAATATTCTCATTGCTTATAGTAAAATTGGAAAACAATACTTCTCCATTATCACAAAACTCTTTCCTGTTTTTTCCAAATAAGGGGATCGCACCAAGCACCCTGATATTAACAGGCGCATTTGTACCACCTTCACAACCCGACTTATCGGTAAGAGTGATACGGGGTGAATAAATACCCGGCCCGTTGTAAGTGTGAACAAGAGTTGTTTGTTGAGATGAATCAAGAACCCCGTCACCAAAATTAAATAAGAATTTAAACCCTGGCGGAGGCGTAAAATTAAACGTGCTGGTTATCGTATTGCAGGCAAGTATATTATCTATGTTAATATTAATGGTGCCCGGATCGTACAGGTTAACCGTAGAACTTATGGAATTGACGCAACCTCCAAAACCCGTCAGGTGCAATACTGGCGTATAACTACCATAATTATTATAGAAATGCCGGGGATCTTTAAGGGTGGTGGTTGAACCATCACCAAAGTCCCAGTAAAAACTTTCATAGTCTGCACCTTTAAACGTAAATGAAGTTTGTAAGGGTATACAGATGCCGGAACTATCAATAATATCGAATGCAGGTTTCGGACTGCGAATTTTTACATAATTTGTTTTGGTGATAGAATCCTCGCAACCTGCGATATCACGAATTTTCATCTTTACGGTGTATATATTATCGCCTTCAGGAAAAGAATACAGTGGGTTTCTGTTAGTAGAAAGACCTCCGTCACTAAAACTCCATTCGTAGCTCAGCCCATTGCCTGAAGAAATATCGGTAAACTGTAATGGCGTTTGCGGGCAATAGATAGTATCTGCCTTAAAGTCGGCATGCGGATTTGTAATAAGCACCTGCGTAGAAAGGGAAAAAGCATCTGTGCATCCATTATTATCTTTCACGGATAGTCTTACCGTATAAGTGCCCTGCTCCGCATAGGCATGCGTGAAAGGAGCAGCGGTGAAGATCTGTTGGTTACCATCACCAAAATCCCATGTCCAGGTGCTGATAGTGCCGGCCGGTGTAGAAAGATCGGTAAAGCTGACGGGTTTATTTATGCATGCACCTGGACCGTTTTGACTAAAACCGGCTACAGGTCCTATGACATTAATAAAGTTGGTAATCGTCCTTGTTTTTACACAACCATTTATATCTGTTGTGGTAAGCGTTACATCATATGTGCCGATTGCGGGGATGCTGAAGCTTATTTGTTGAGTCGTGTCCGGAGCAGTCACAACGCCGATCCTCCAGCGATAACTTCTGATGATCGCGGGATTTGTATTAATGGCATTTAATGTAAATGCTTCATTCTTACAAACCGATGGCTTACTGACGGTGAAATCAGGTAATATATTGGAAAGTATGACTGGTTTACTGATCGTATCAGAACAGGCGCCATTGCTAACGATCAATGTAGCGGTAAATGTGCCGAACACGCCATAATTAAAAGTTGGTACTGTTGGAGAAGCATATACAAATATTGTATTTGCAGCATCTCCCATCAGCCATTTATACTCGATAGGTGTAACAGCGGGATCTATTAATGAACTGTCAACAAAAGTAACCGAGGTCGGGTTATTACAATCTACGGTATAGCCAAAATTTGCCACCGGTGGTAGTACCTGCACCGGGTGAGTGGCTGTATTTGTACACCCGTTATTGGTCACGATCAATACAACATTTTGTAATCCTGTCTGCCTGTACAAATGGGCGGGGTTTTGCAACGATGATGTTTGCCCATCTCCAAAATCCCATAGCCATGTTACAACTGCACCAGGCGTAGTAATTGAAAGGTCAGTAAATCGCACGGAATCACTTGCACATGCTATAGGTGGCACATAAGAAAAATCAACTGTGGGCAATACACCGGTTAATACCTGCGATGTAGTGGTAGCGGTACAGCCGCTTTGAGTGGTAACGGTAAGCTGCACGGTATAAGTGCCGGCTGCAGCGTAGGTATGTGTGGGCGATGCTGTGGTATAAGTAGCGCCGGGCTCACCCATATCCCATGCATAGCTGATGATATTATCTACTGTTTGTATGGAAGCTACCGGGCTAAAGGTAAATGGAATACAACCACCTGCGGGTGCGTTAGAAATACTCACCGTTGTGGGAGCTACCTGTATGAAACTATTTTTTACGGTAGTACCACTACAACCACCGGTTATTGAGATAGTGAGCCTTACATTGTATGATCCGAAACTGGTGTATGTATGAACTGGATTTTGCAAAGTAGAAGTATTGCCATCACCAAAATCCCATAACCAGGTAGAAGCAGCAGGACTCAGATCTGTAAACTGTACGGTAAACGGAGCGGAGCAGGATGAACTATCATTTGCCGCGAAATCAACGACAGGTTGATTGGTGACCGTAATGCTTTTGGTAACGGAATCACTGCAACTACCGTAGGTATTGATCAGTTTTACCTGGTATGTTCCTGTTGTAAGATATGTTTTTACGGGATTGATCTGCGCAGAAGTAGTGCCATCTCCAAAATCCCAGGCAGAAGATACCGGAACAGGGGTGGAACTATTGGTAAATGTCACAGGTTTGCCGATACAGGTGGTTGGCGGTGTGATAAAATCTGTTGTATTAGCAGTGAGGGTGATATCTTTTTGAATAGTACCATTGCATCCAAGTGAACTCTGAATAGTTAATTGAACTGGGTAAGTACCCGGGGCTGTATAAGTGGCTGTAGGGTTTTGCTGATTCGACAAAGGTGATCCATTGCCAAAATTCCACGTATAAGTAAAACTGCCGGGCCCGCTCGACTGATCCACGAAATTAATAGTAAAGGGAGGACGGCAGGTTACTGATTGGGCAAAATCAAAATTAGCATCTATGCCATTGACCACGCGTATATACCTGTTTGCTCCGGTAAATCCTTTGCACCCGGTATTACTGGTAACCTGTAGTGTCACAGAATAAAAACCCGTGCTTGCATATATATGGGTGGGATTTTGCTGGGTAGAAGTATTGCCATCTCCGAAATCCCATAGCCAACTGATGATATTACCGGAGCCGGGTGGAGATGTGGAATTGTCGCTGAATTGAATAGTTGCAGGCACACAGGCCGTAGTAATATCGGCAGAAAAAGCGGCAATAGGAGATGCTGAAACCGTGATATAATTTGTTTTTATTTCTTCATCAATTCCATTCGCAGCCCTGACCACCAGTTTTACAGTATATACGCCCGGAGCATAACTAACTACGGGATTTTGTGCCGTAGATAACTGCCCATTACCCAGGTCCCAGTTCCATGCAAATGGATTACCTGTTGATAAATCTGTAAAACTTACGGTGAGTGGTCCACAACCTGTAAGCGTATTGGCCGAAAAATTGGCAACCGGTGTCTGACCAGATATAAAGCCTGTTCCTGATAAAAATATCACCACTACTAAAAGGAGCTTTTGAAAGGTATTGCAGATTTGGTTGTTCAGTTTGTTTGATTTATTGATTCTTATTGAGCTCCTTAACCGGTTTTGTCAATCACCTTCAATTAAAATTATATGCGACAGTCTATTTGCACCGCGTTAACCCTGTTAGTCAGTACAAAAATTATTCCTAATAATATCAAATCTAACCTAATAATAGATTTTAAATAAAGCAACTTATGTTGCCGGTCTAAACAAAGAGGAATTGGATAATAAAATACAGGTGCCGGGACTTTTTATCATAATTTGTCCAGGCGCATCAGTTTTGTAGTACCGCCGCTTGTCTGCGAGGCTTTCACATAGGTCCAGCTATTGTCATCGATATGCCAGCTGCCATTGATCAGCAGTAAAGGATTAACGGCCGAAGGAAAGTCTGCGAAGATTGTCATGGCCGATGCGTTGCCATCCCAATTACCAGTCTTTTCCACTACACCATTTTTGATTGCATCCACTGTTTTATTACTGTGATACTGAAATTTGTAGGTGGAAAAATCGGCCGTGATATCTGTTCCATTATTGATAAAGCTGGTAATGACCCATTGACCATTGGTCATGGCTTTGATAATAAGATCTTCCTGTACTTTTTCTACAGTTTTTTTGCATCCGGCAGACAGGATCACTAAAAAAAGAAAGGCGGTGATTCGCATAATAGGTTAGAAATTCCTGCACAAATTAGCCCTAACGACCTGTTTATGCAATAGTAGATTAACATGTTTTGAACCGTAAAAAATTATGACCGCTTTATAAAATGTTGATTTGCAGGTTTAACTTTAACCCGTAATTTCATACGACCATTACTTTCAGCCCAATGTTCAAACGATTTTTACCGTTCATTATTGTCTTTTTAGCAGCAAATGCAAGTTCACAAACACCTGATATTATCCTCAACCGTATAGCTGAACAAAACCCCATCGAAAAATTATACCTCCATCTTGACCGGGATAATTATATAGCCGGAGAATCCATCTGGTTCAAAGCATATCACTATACTGATTTCTTACCAGGTAAAAAAGCCACCACTATTTTTGTTGAGCTTCTCGATGCATCATCCAGGTTGATTGAACAAAAGACCACACCGGTTTTTGAAGGTACGGGGCATGGTCAATTTGAATTACCTGTTACACTGCCAGCCGGCATTTATTTTTTAAGGGCTTACTCGCCGACAATGCTGAATTATGATGCCGGATTTACCTATATCAAAAGAATTAATATTTCAGGGAAAAATACCCAGAATACAATCGCTGCTCAAAAACCTGCTGCTACAAGGATCGAATTTTTCCCAGAAGGAGGCAATTTTGTAACAGGTCTTTCCAATACGATCGCTTACAAGGCGACCAATGAAGCCGGTTTACCGGTAGCAGTAAGCGGCCTGGTAAAAAATGAAGCAAATGAAACAGTGGCTGAATTCTCTTCGTATCATGATGGTATGGGGTTTTTTGACCTGGTTCCGCAAGGAAAAAACACTTACTATATTATCCTGAATGGTGATCCCGCTGCAAAAAAATATATGCTTCCTCCTCAATCGGCAAAGGGAATCATACTAAAAGTGATCAGTAGTGGTAAAACAAAATCGTTTGAAATATTGCAACATACCGGAGATCCTGCTTTCGAAGTCGCATACATGATCGGTCAAATGCAGCATAACACGGCGTTTAAGACCAGTTTCCCGGAAAAGAAAAACAGGTTGACTGGTAATATCCAGACGGAAGATTTTCCTTCAGGTATTCTTCATATTACTGCATTTAATAAAGACGGAATACCTCTTGCAGAAAGACTGACGTTTGTAAATAACCGCGAATATATACAGGGGGGAGAATTGACGATCGACACACTTGATTTTTCAGAAAAGGGCAAAAATGTTTTTACACTTTCATTAAAAGATACCGTACAGGGGAGTTTTTCAATGGCTGTAACTGATGCGGCCTTTGAATATCTGCCGAAACGCACGGAAAATATTCTATCCGGGTTGCTCCTTACAGCAGACATCAAGGGATACGTGCACGACCCGGCTTATTACTTTTCTTCAGATGCAGATACAGTTGCCAATGCACTCGACCTGGTAATGATGACAAACGGCTGGCGAAGATTTAAATGGACAACGATAGACAAGGATTTTCCCGCTACACCTGTCTATAAAGACCCTGGTTATATTACGCTGACCGGTAAAGTGAATATAGAAGGAACTAAAAAGCCATTCGCTGATAAAGAACTCCTGACCCTCATTGTTGCAGCTGATTCCAGCCGTACGCTGCAAATGGTGCGAACAAATGCCAAAGGACAATACAGGCTTGATTCACTATTTTTTTTTGACAAGGCCAATATTTTTATTAACGATCCCAAACGAAAAGGACGCAAATTCATTGATGTGTTTGGCGATGAGCATGTATTAAGTAAGCCGTATGTATTGCCGGGCATTAATACGGGTATTTATCCTTTGCCTGCAGCTATTTATACAACAACGCAACAAAGACTGATCGATAATGAATATGATGCCATAACAAAGGCAAACGGGTTGCTGTTAAAAGGTATAACAGTAAAAAGCAGACCAAAAACAAGGCAGGAGGAATTTGAAGAAAAGAATGTAAGCGCGCTTTTTACAGGAGGTGATGTCAGATCATTAAGCCTCTTAGGTAAACCGACAGTAGGCTATGCGAATATACTGGACTATCTGCAGGCCCGGTTGCCAGGGCTGGAAGTGAGAAAAATGAACTTTGGAGAATATCGTATTGGATTCAGATTGACCAGTTCTTTTTCCAGCAGTCCTGTTCCAACGATCTTCCTGGATGAAGCGCTGTCAGATGTTTCAATGCTTGCCGCCTTGCCCGCTGAGCAGGTAGCGTTGGTAAAGATGTATAGTCATTTTGTAGCTACACCTGGTGGGGGCATAGGAGGAGTACTGGCAGTTTATACCAAAAAAGCAGCCGACCTGAAATTGGAGATCCCTTCGACTGGTGATGTATTAAAATACAAAGGGTATTCTGTAATAAAAGAATTCTATTCTCCTGATTATTCCGTTGATACTTTGAAAAATGCGAACGACAAAAGAATAACACTGTTGTGGAGCCCGGATATCTGGGTGAGTGATATCAATCCGAACATACCGGTAAGTTTTTATAATAATGACCGTACACGATTATTCAAAGTAGTAGTGGAAGGCATGAGCTCTACCGGTAAACTATTTTTTATAGAAAAAATACTGAAAGAAAAGACAGTGGAAAAGCCGTTTTAGTCATTATTAAAAAAATAAATTACGAACTCAACCAGCAACACCCCTGTTTAATTTTATCATAATGCGAAACTATCTTTATATACTTTTTTTTCTCATTTTTCCAGGCGGCCTGCTTGCACAACAACCTGATGAGATAATAAACCGGTACGGATCGCAAAACCCTATAGAAAAAATATACCTGCAGCTTGACCGGGATAATTATATTGCTGGTGAAACTATCTGGTTCAAAGCATACCACTACGCAGATTTCTTGCCAGGAAAAAATACTACGACGATCTTTATTGAGCTCCTGGATCCGTCATCGGGGTTAATTGAACAACGAACAGCACCTGTTTTTGCAGGTACAGCACATGGCCAGTTTGAACTACCGGCTACCCTGCCTGGGGGTATTTATTTTTTAAGAGCTTACTCACCTACCATGCTTAATTATGATGCGGAGTTTGCTTATATCAGGAGAGTTTTTATTTCAGGAAAAAAAGCCGGTACAGTTACCACACAAAAAACTGCTTCCACCAGGATCGAGTTTTTTCCAGAAGGAGGAAATTTTGTGACAGGTCTTTCCAATACTATTGCTTATAAGGCAACCAGTGAAACAGGCCTGCCAGTAACCGTGTCCGGTCTTGTAAAAAACGAAGCCGGGGAAACCGTGGCTGAATTTTCTTCTTATCATGATGGCATGGGCTTTTTTGACCTGTTGCCAAAGGAGAGAGATACCTATTATGCTATCCTTAATGGTGACCCTGCCGCAAAAAAATATATGCTTCCTCCCCAATCAGCAAAAGGGGTCGTATTACGGCTGATCAGCAGTGGTAAAACAAAATCGTTTGAAATATTGCAACATACCGGCGATCCCGCATTCGAAGTGGCGTACATGATTGGTCAAATGCAGCATAATACCGCATTTAAGACCAGTTCACTGGAAAAGAAAAACAGGTTGACTGGTAATATCCAGACAGACGATTTTCCTTCAGGTATTCTTCATGTTACTGCATTTAATAAAGATGGAATACCACTTGCAGAAAGACTGACGTTTGTGAATAACCGCGAATATATACAGGAGGGAGAATTGACGGTCGACACACTTGATTTTTCAGAAAAGGGCAAAAATGTTTTTACACTTTCATTAAAAGATACCGTACAGGGGAGTTTTTCAATGGCTGTAACAGATGCGGCATTTGAATATTTGCCGAGGCGTACAGAAAATATTTTATCAGGTCTTCTTATTACGGGAGATATCAGGGGATACGTGCATGACCCCGCTTATTATTTTTCCTCAGATACAGATACCGTAGCTAATGCACTTGACCTGGTGATGATGACAAACGGTTGGAGAAGGTTCAAATGGACAACGATAATAAACAACCTTCCTGCCGCAGCACCAGTTTACAAAGACCCGGGTTATATTACGCTAACCGGTAAAGTGAATCTGGAAGGGACCAGGAAACCTTTTGCCGATAAGGAGTTGCTGACCCTAATCATTACGGCCGATTCCAGCCGTACTATGCAAATGATACGTACAAATGCCAAAGGGCAATACAGGCTTGATTCGTTGATATTTTTTGATAAGGCCAATATTTTTATCAATGATCCTAAACGAAAGGGACGTAAGTTCATTGATGTGTTTGGTGAAGAACAGCTGCTGAATAAGCCCTATGTATTACCGCGTATAAATACCAGTAACTATCCACTGCCTGCAACCATTTATACAACGGCTAAACAAAAATTGTTAGACAACGAATACGATGCCATAACAAAGGCCAATGGATTGCTGTTAACAGGTATCACCGTGCAAAGCAGGCCAAAAACAAAACAGGAAGAATTTGAAGAAAAAAATGTAAGCGCACTTTTTACAGGAGGCGAAATAAGATCATTAAGCCTGCTGGGTAAACCGACAGTAGGCTATGCGAATATACTGGACTATCTGCAGGCCAGGCTGCCCGGATTGGAAGTGAGAAAAGAAAATTATGGCGCGTATTCTGTTTATATGAGACTGAACAGTTCTTTTACCAGCAATCCTGTTCCAACTATTTTCCTGGATGAAGCACTGTCAGATGTTTCAATGCTTGCTACCATACCCGCAGAACAAATAGCATTGGTAAAGATGTATAGTCATTTTGTTGGTGCTCCTGGTGGTGGCATAGGAGGAGTGCTGGCAGTCTATACCAAAAAAGCAGCTGATCTGAAAATGGATATCCCCTCTACAGGGGATGTATTAAAATATAAAGGATACTCTGTACTAAAAGAATTTTATTCACCTGACTATTCAGTTGATACATTGAAAAACGCGGATGATAAAAGAATAACCTTACTCTGGAACCCGGATATCTGGGTTAGTGATATTAATCCGAAGATACCCGTGAGCTTTTACAATAGTGACCGCGCACGGCAATTCAAAATAGTGGTGGAAGGTATGAGCTCTACCGGGAAAATGCTCTTTATTGAAAAAACAGTGATTGCAAATAATAATGGAAAAGCGTTTTAAAATAATTGGTATAAGAAGATAAATACAATGAAGGCTGAACTTAAACCATGAAATACTCTCTTAATTTTGATATAATGCGTAACTATTTCTCTATACTATTTTTCTTCTTCTTACCCGCCACCCTGATTGCTCAGGAACCAGACGAAATAATAAACAGGTATGGATCTCAAAACCCTATCGAAAAAATATATCTGCATCTTGATCGGGACAATTATATTGCCGGACAAACGGCCTGGTTCAAAGCCTATCAATACGCAGATTTTCTACCGGGTAAAAATTCTACTACCATTTATGTTGAGTTATTAAATGGTTCATCCGGGTTGATCGAGCGAAAGATATTGCCGGCGGTTGAAGGCACGGCACATGGTCAACTTGAGTTACCTGATACGCTTTCCGGGGGTAATTATTTTCTACGAGCTTATTCTCTTACCATGTTGAACCAGGACATGGGTTTCGTTTATACCCGGAGGATTTATATTTCCGGTAAGAATAATAAAGTAAATACAGCTATAAAAGAACGAGCGGATCCTGTGCGTATTGAGTTTTTTCCAGAGGGAGGAAACTTTGTAACGGGACTTTCCAATACAATGGCCTATAAAGCAACCAATGGAAATGGATTGCCGGCCACTGTAAGCGGCCTGGTAAAAAATAATGCCGGTGAAACGGTCGCTGAATTTTCCTCTTATCATGATGGCATGGGTTTCTTTGATCTGGTGCCCCAGGAAAATAAAGGATATTATGCCGTGTTGAACGGCGATCCTGCTGCCCGGAAATATCTTCTTCCCCGACCTTCAGCCAAAGGGATCGTGTTGCGGGTGATCAGTAGTGGCAACGCAAAATCATTTGAAGTTTTACAACATACGGATGATCCTACCTTTAAAGTTGCTTACATGATTGGACAAATGCAGCACAATACAGGCTTTAGAATAAACTTTGATGGAAATAAAAGCCAGTACACCGGGAATATACAAACAACTGACTTCTTTTCCGGCATACTACATATTACTGCATTTAACAAAGAAGGAATGCCGCTGGCCGAACGCCTTACATTTGTAGATAACCGGGAATACATACAGAAGGGAGAATTGCTGCTGGATACACTTAGTTTTTCTGAAAAAGGCAAAAACACATTTACAATTTCATTGAAAGATACCGTGCAGGGAAGTTTCTCCATTTCGGTGACCGATGCCGCTTTTGAGACCACCCCACAGCGAAGAGAAAACATAGTATCAACGCTGCTGCTTACATCCGATATTAAGGGATATGTACACGACCCTGCCTATTATTTTTCCGCTGATGTTGATACAGTAAGCAATGCGTTGGATCTGGTGATGATGACAAATGGGTGGCGAAGATTTAAATGGACCGAATTATTAAAATCATTTCCACCGCCACCTGTTTATAAAGATCCTGGTTATATCACGCTTACCGGCAAAGTTAATTTTGAGGGCACAAAAAAACCGTTTGCTGATCGAGACCTGCTGACTGTCATCGTAGCTGCTGACTCCAGCCGCGACATGCAATTGGTCCATACTGATGCACAGGGCCGATACAAACTTGACTCACTGATGTTCTTTGATAAAGCAAAAGTTTTTTTCAGTGACCCAAAAGGAAAGCATGGTAAGTTTGTGGATGTCATTGCTGACCCTGATCCATTGAATAAAAGTTATCCCCTGCCACCGGTAGCAACCAGTGCATACCCTGCCACGCTCAATCCATACTCTGCCGCGCAGCAGGAGTTGATCACAAACGACTATGATGCCATAGTAAAAGCAAATGGCCAGTTACTGAAAGGAATAACAGTAATGAGCAAACCGAAAACAAAACGGGAAGAGTATGAGGAAAAAAATATAAGCCCGCTTTTTATAGGCGGTGAAATGTCTACACTAAGCCTGCTGGATAAAAAAGTGTTGAGCTATCCAAATATCCTGGATTACCTGATAGCAAGATTGCCGGGACTTGAAGTGAGAAAAGAGCGAATTGATTATTCGGTTAAAATACGGCAGCAAACATCCATCACCGGGGGGCATCCCGCGCCAACCATTTATTTGGATGAAGCCATTTCTGATGTAACCGCTCTTGCCTCAATACCCGCCGACCAGGTAGCAATGGTAAAAGTATATAGCCATTTTGTGGCGGCTCCCGGTGGGGGGTATGGGGGTGTGCTTGCTGTCTTTACAAAAAAAGGCAGTGATATGAAGCAGGATATACCTTCAAGCGGCGATGTATTTCAATACAAAGGATACTCAGTAGTTAAAGAATTTTACGCTCCCGATTATTCCGTCGATAAAATGGAAAGCAAGGAAGATGACAGAATTACATTGTTGTGGGAACCGGATATCTGGTTAAGCGATATCAATCCTGAAACAACAATAGATTTTTATAATAACAACAGGACAAAACAGTATAAAATTGTGATGGAAGGTATAAGTTCTGCCGGTAAAATGCTTAGATTGGAAACTACGGTGTCTGCGGAAAAAGGAGGGAAAGGCTTTTGATGATAAGTAGAAAATAATTTGAAAAACAAGTAATATTATTGCCTTCCGATAAAACCTTCATCACGATAATTTTTTATGCATGTTTAAGTTCATTATTTTATTACTGATCTTTTTTTCACCAGTTGCTATTATTGCCCAGCAGCCGGATGAGGTTCTAAACCAGCATGGGACACGAAGCCCGATAGAAAAAACGTATCTCCATTTCGACAGAAGCGATTATATCGCCGGCCAGACAATATGGTTTAAGGCCTACCAGTATGCCGATCTTCTGCCATCCATTCAAAGTACCAGCCTGTATGTAGAGCTATTAAATAGTTCGTCTGCTATAATTAATAGAAAAATACTACCTGTTCTTTCCGGTGTTACGACCGGTCAGTTGGAACTACCCGACACTTTATCTACCGGTCGTTATTCCATCAGGGCGTATACCCCAACCATGCTCAATCATGATCCGGATTTTATTTTCAGGAAAACTTTTTTTGTTGCCGGAAAAAATAAAAAGACTGTTGAAACTGCAATGTCAAAAGACAGTATACGCGTCGAATTTTTCCCCGAAGGAGGCAATTTAGTCACTGGGTTTATCAATACTATTGCTTACAAAGCAACTGATATGAACGGGCTGCCTGTATCCATAAAAGGCACCGTAAAAAAAGAAAACGGGCAGGCCGTGACCGAGGTAGCTTCATTTCATGACGGCATGGGATATTTCGATCTGCAAACAGAAGAAAAAACCGCTTATTATCTCGAATTAAATAATGGAGGCATAGCAAAAAAATATCCGCTCCCTGCTCATGTTGCCAAAGGGGTGGTATTAAAGGTGATGAGTAACGGGAAAACAAAATTCTTTGAAATACTCCAGCACAATGATGATCCTGTATTCAAAGCGGCTTATATGATAGGACAAATGCAGCATCATGTTGTATTTAAAACCAGCTTTGCGTCCGGTAAAAACGAGATACAGGGTAATATCCAGACTGCAAACCTGTCTTCAGGCGTATTGCACATAACTGTTTTCAATGCCCAGGGTTTGCCTCTGGCAGAAAGGCTGACATTCGTAAATAATAAAGAGTACATACAGGACGCCAATCTTTCATTTGATACACTTGATTTTTCCCAACGGGGTAAAAACCGGTTCATTCTTTCTATGAAGGATACGATACGCGGCAATTTCTCTGTTGCAGTAACAGATGCGGATTTTGAATCCCTACCTACCCGCAGGGAGAATATTTTTTCGAGCTTGCTACTTACTTCCGATATCAAAGGCTATGTACATGACCCTGCCTATTACTTCAGTGCGGATACCGATTCGGTACAAAATGCACTCGACCTCGTGATGATGACTAATGGCTGGAGAAGATTCAAATGGGAAACAATACTGAAAAATCCGGTACAGCAACCCAAATACAAAGACAACGGATATATCAGTTTGCAGGGACGAATATACCTGGAGGGCACCAAGAAGCCTTTTGCTGATAAAGAGCTCATGCTGTTTATTGTTGGCGCGGATTCGAGTAAGAGCATGCAAATGATACATACCAATGCCGAAGGAAGATACCATCTTGATTCACTATTATTCTTTGAGAAAGCAAAAATATTTTTCACCGATATAAAAGGCAGGCGGAGTAAGTTTATCGATGTAAAACCTGATGGTGATTCGCTGAGAAGAAGATATGATCTTCCAGCTATTACAGCGGCAACTTATTCAAATGAAACAATGTCGCCACAGGTAAAAGCACTGGTGGATAATGAATACGATGCTATACTGAAACAGGAAGGAATGATGCTGGAAGGAGTGACGGTGAAATCAAAAACAAAATCAAAGCTTGAGGAGTTTGAAGAAAAATATGTGAGCGGTCTTTTTTCCGGTGACGCACTGAAAACGCTGGATCTAACAGACCAGGACATGCTCGCGTACCGCAACATTTTTGACTACCTGACGATGAAAGTTCCAGGTCTTGAGGTAGCTGTAAGTGATGGATTTGATTATACCGTGTACTTCAGGCAACAGGCTACGATAAGTGCAATGGGTGCCATGTCGGCTACCTTGTTTTTAGATGAAATACTTACAGATGCCTCGTTCATTGCTACTATCCCGCCCAGCCAGATAGCTATGGTTAAAGTATTCAGCAGCTTTGTAGGCGCTAGTGGCAATGGCGCGGGTGGTGCACTGGCCATCTATACAAAAAAGGGATCTGATTATCTTGCTTCATTACCATCGGCAGGAGAGATAACGCAATACCAGGGATATTCAGTGATAAAAGAATTCTACTCTCCTGATTACAGTGTAACGAAGAGTAAGGTGAGTCAGCCTGATAACAGGATCACGCTGCTTTGGAACCCCGCGGTTTTTGTAAATAATGTAAACCCCCGGATACCGATCAGCTTCTACAATAACGATCGCACCAAACGATATAAAGTAGTGGTAGAAGGAATGACGATGGAAGGAAAGATGTTGATGATCGAAAAAACAATTCCCGCGGAAGTGAAAAAAGGGTTTTAATATTTTACCGGGAAACCGGGAGAAGATCTTATTTGATTGATCTGCCCGGCTATACTATTTGTTTGTGCTGCAAGTGTGAGCATATACTGGTATGAATCCATCCAGCCTTTCTGCGTATTCACCACATGATTGCGCATATCTTCTGTAGAAGTTCGCATATAGCGGATATGCTCCTGTCGCAGGCTTTGAAATTTAACCAATGCATCCACTGTTCTTCGGAAAGGTACAGGCGTTGCGGATACCGAAGAAATATGATTGACTTGAAGATCATCGCTGCCCAGTGTTCTTGCCTGGTCATCGGTATATTTTACGGACGATCTTTTTTCAGGATTGCATGGTTTTTTCATGCTGTTTTTCATTTCTTCATGGTATTTCATCTCACTTTGCACCGTGAAGAAAATATAATCCTCTATAGACAATTGATCAGGTGAAGCTTTATAACGAAGTTGTTTGGTGTCCAGGCCTTCCACACTTTTCAAAATCTCTGCCCGGCTGTTTTTTAGCAAAGTAATGGCCGTTTTTCTTTCCTTTTGGGTAAGCGTACTATCATGAATTGTTCCTGCCAAACCAGTTATCACCAGCAATGCAAGCAGGAGGCGACCTTTGGTTCTTTTTAGCATAGCTTAAATCGTTAATTAAAGTGTATTAATTGAAAAATAGTCTGCTGTCTATCAAAGGGACAGAAAAAATGAATAGAAAAGATACGGGATTTTTAATTTCTGCCAAACAGGTATTTTGAAATTTTCAGAGACACCGTTGGCTAAATGACTTTAAAAAGGGCAGAGTATATCAGGACAAATCGTAATGACAACAGCAGCATTGCGAACATGTAAGCGCTGAAAACATGGCTGAAATAGATGAACCCTGTTCAACAAACCGCATTAAGCTGTAAATTGGCGCGGTAAAACAGTATACATGCGGATAGGAGAAATTGTTACTTACCTGGAATCAATAGCTCATCCCTCACTGCAGGAATCTTATGACAATGCGGGACTAATAACAGGAGATGCGGACTGGGAATGCAAAGGCATCCTGTGTGCCCTTGATTCTACCGAGGACGTGATAATGGAAGCCATTGCGAAAGTATGCAATCCGGTTGATGCACATCCTCCTGC
>CAZGSG010000019.1:4625-13343 GCA_964528095.1 uncultured Terrimonas sp. | reverse complement strand
GAAAGGTGTCAATCTGCTTGATGCAACTCTGCCTGTGCTTTTCGAGTGCCTTAAAAAAATAAGTACAAACAACTATCTCGGGCGAACAGTCATTTATGCTATCAAAAATGATATTGCTATTTATGCAATTCATACCAATCTTGACAATGTAGTAACCGGAGTAAACGGAAGGATCGCGAGCATGATCGGGCTTGAAAAACCGGCGGCCTTGCAGCCCAAAGACAATACCCTGAGGAAACTGTTCACTTTTGTTCCATTGGAAAAAGCCGGCGAGGTTCGTGATGCCCTCTTTGCAGCCGGGGGAGGAAATATCGGTAAGTACAGCGAATGTTCATTCAATGCAGAGGGAACGGGGACTTTCAAAGCAGGGGCGGGTACGCAGCCATTTGTGGGTCAACTCGGGGAAAGACACCAGGAAACGGAAATAAAGATCGAAGTGATCTTTCCTGTCTTCCTGGAACAAAAGATCATCCAGGGGTTGAAAAAAGCCCATCCTTACGAGGAAGTGGCATATGATATAGTGCCGCTTTCCAATTCCTACGATCAACTGGGCTCAGGGATAATCGGCGAACTGCCGGAGGCCGAGGAAGAAAAAGCCTTTTTTTCGAGGTTAAAAACTCTTTTCAAGCTCCCCTTTATCCGTCATTCCGCTTTTACCGGCAAAAAGATAAAAAGAATAGCTATTTGCGGAGGAGCAGGTAGTTTTTTGATTTCCAGAGCATTAGCAAAAAAAGCCGACCTTTTTATTACGGCGGATATGAAATACCACGAGTTTTTTGATGCCGACGGACGGATGTTGATCGCCGACATCGGACATTACGAGAGCGAACAGTTCACGATTGACCTGCTGCAAGAGGTTTTGGAGCAAAAATTCCCTACCTTTGCCGTCCTTAAAACAGATGTAAAAACAAATCCTGTTTATTACTTCTAGGCTTAAATTTCAAATACAAATGGCAAACGTTAAAGAATTTTCAGTTGAAGAAAAATTAGTATCCCTGGTTACCCTTCAGAAAATTGAAAGCAAACTGGATGAAATTCATATCCTGAAAGGAGAACTTCCGATGGAAGTAGCCGATCTGGAAGACGAGATCCAGGGACTGCATGCCCGTCAGACACGTATCGAAGAAGAAATCAATGGAGTTACCGATTTTATCTCTCAGCGTAAAGAGGCAATAAAGGAAGCAGATGCGTTGATCAAGAAGTATGAAAAACAAACGGACAACGTAAAAAATAACCGTGAATTTGAAGCCATCAATAAAGAGGTAGAGATGCAACAGCTGGAAGTAAAGCTGGCCGAAAAGCATATTAAGGACGCTACAGAAGAAATCGCGGAAAAAGCAGTAGCACTGGAAAAAGCCAAAAAGAATATTGCCAATAAAGAATCTGTTCTCGCTACCAAGAAAGGTGAACTGGAAAAGATCATCGCGGCTAACGAGAAAGAAGAAAAACATTTTAATAAACAGGCTGCCGAGGCAAGAACACATGTGGATGAGCGCCTGCTTACCAGCTATGAAAAGATACGTAAGAGCTATCGTAACGGTCTTGCCGTGGTACCGGTAGAAAGAGACGCGTGTGGTGGTTGTTTCTACTATATCCCGCCACAAAAACAAAGCGAGATCAAACAACACAAAAAGGTTATGATCTGCGAAAACTGCGGTCGTATCCTCGTTGATGAAGAGCTTAGCGGCAATATCGAAGTCAAGTAATTAAGCCCAGGACCGGATCCTGCTAATAAATTTCTTTTTTTATTTTTTACCTCCCGTCTTCAAAGCGGGAGGTTTTTTATTAGAAGCCATCTCAAGTGTTCTAAATAGGGTTATGTCGAAAGCGGGCTAAACAGAAGCCTGAACCTGGCATTGGGTTTTAGTAAAGCGTACTTCGATTTTCTATCCGCAGTATTCCCCGCAGGAAGAGCGGCTGACCAGGTAGCGAAAGCCATTTTCACGCCGTGAAAATATTCCTTAGCTCAATCCCGTGCAAATAGCAACGCTCTTCCTTAGCTCATTTTCTCTGTTAGCTCCTTTGAAATCCCCATCGAAATGCGCGAGCTACAAGTTTTAGAAAACCCAACGTATTTAATGAAGAAATACTTTTGAGCGCCCTAATAAGCGCGGCATGGATTCCTGTATTCGCGTATTATCTGTTCGTAACAAAGAAAGCAGGACGATCCTAATTTTTTTATCTTCGCTGTATGCTGCGGCAACTCTCCATACAGAACTACGCGATCATCGACGAACTACAGATCGATCTATCGAACCAGCTCAATATTATCACGGGTGAGACCGGTGCCGGAAAATCAATCCTGATGGGTGCCCTGAACCTGATCCTCGGAGAACGGGCCGATTCTACTGTGCTGGTCAATAAAGACAAAAAATGTATTGTTGAAGGCGTATTTGATGCTGCTGGAAAAAAGGAAATAAAAGCCTTCCTGGTACAAAATGACCTGGATGTACAGGATGAACTGGTGATAAGAAGGGAAATAAACACGAATGGAAAAAGCAGGGCATTTATAAGCGATACTCCTGTCAATCTTTCACAACTACAACAACTCAGCTCCTTACTGGTAGACCTGCACCAGCAGTTCGATACACTTGAACTGGGAGAAAGCGATTTTCAACGACAGGTACTGGATGCGTTGGCGGGCAATATCGACGTGCTTAACGAATACCAGTCGCTATTCAAAAAATGGCAGCTTGTAACCAGGGATTGCGAAGCGCTTAAAGAAACAAAGCTGCAATTCGATAAAGAAGCAGGTTATAATCAATTCCAGTATGATGAACTGGCCGAAGCCGCATTTCATAAAAATGAGCTGGAGGAAATGGACGCGGAATTGAAAATGCTTAGCAATGCAGAAGGTATAAAGGGAGCCTTGGGCAAAGTGTATTTTGACCTGCAGGAAAGTGAAACCCCGCTGATACAACAATTAAAAAGTCTTTCTAACCAATTACAGGGTTATGCTGCTTATCATGCAGGTATTCCCGCATTGATAAAACGCCTGCAGTCTGCCCAGATAGAAATACAGGATATTGCCGATGAAGTGGATGCTGTCAGTAGCCAGGTGATCTACGATCCCCGGAAAATAGAACAACTGAGTGAACGTTTGTCGATCGGGTATAAGCTGCAGAAAAAACATGGCGTAAGTTCAACGGATGAGTTACTGTTTATTCAGCAACAACTGGAAGAGAAATTACAGGCTGTACTGAATATCGATGAAGCTATCCTGCAAAAAGAAAAAGAAGGCAGGGAGCTATACGAGAAAGCCGCTAAACTGGCGAAGAAAATTTCGGAGGCCCGGCACAAACAAACCAAACCACTGGAAGAAAAAGTAAATAAGCTGCTAAAACAGGTTGGCATGCCCAATGCTAAATTGAAAGTGCAGGTAAAAGAGTCGGCATTGAATTTCACCGGTAATGATGCCATTGATTTTTTATTCGACGCTAACCTGCCGGCAGGTGATACGGGCAAGAGCGGCCAGTTTCAGCCGATACGCAAAGTAGCGAGCGGGGGTGAGCTGAGCCGGTTGATGTTGTGTATAAAATCACTGGTAGCTCAAAAGATTGATCTTCCTACCATGATCTTTGATGAGATCGACACAGGTATCTCTGGTGAAGCTGCCCGCCAGGTTGGGATCATCTTAAAAACACTGGCCGACGAGCGCCAGGTAATTTGTATTACCCACCAGCCACAGATTGCAGGCAAAGCCAATGCGCATTTCTTTGTTTATAAGGAGATCATTAAGGATACGGTAAAAACAAATATCCGCCAGTTAACGACTGATGAACGTATAACAGCTATTGCAAAAATGATCAGTGGAGAAAAACCAACTGCTGCTGCCATGGAAAACGCGAGGGAAATGGTGGGAAATTAGGGCTGCATCCTCCTGTAAGCCATACAATATATGTTGCCTGTTCATAAATTTATTTTATTCGCACTGATCTTTGGATTGCTGGCTTTTACAGGATACCGGGTTTTTATTTTTATGAATAAAAAAATAAAAACAAGCCGCACGGGCTGGGAGTTGATAAGCTATGCCTTATTATATTTTTTCGTTAACGCGTTATTCTTTCTTTGCGGTTTATTCATATTGGTTAAAATGTATACTTATCTTTCTTCCTGAAAAAACTATTAGCGGTGTGATCTATCACTTTGTTTTGAATATGAAACTAAGATCTCTTACAATATTATTAATCATTGCCGTTTCGCTTATCCCGGTTTACATACTGACGAAGTATTTTAAAAAAACGATCCGGCCTTCGGATTCTTTTTTAAGATTATTCGCGTATATGATAAGTATTTGTATGCTCATCTTTGTCGCCAGTTTCCTGATCGTTTTACTGATAAAAAACCTGTTTCCGCTACCTTAAAAAGAACTTCTTATTTTTACCGCCATAAAAACCAACGACCCATGTCAAATAACTTACTGAAAGGAAAAAAAGGAATCATATTCGGAGCGCTGGATGAAAAATCACTGGCCTGGAAAACAGCCTTGAAATGTTACGAACAGGGTGCGGAGATCGTGCTCACCAATGCACCGGTTGCCCTGCGGATGGGAGAGATCAATAAACTGGCAGAACAATGTGGCAACGCACCGGTGATCGGCGCTGATGTAACGAGCATGGAAGACCTTAAAAATTTATTTGAAAAATCGACAGCCCATTTTGGTGGCAAGATCGATTTCGTCCTGCATTCGATCGGGATGGGTATCAATGTACGCAAAGGAAAAGCGTATACCGAACTGAACTATGAATGGAATCTTAAGACACTCGATATTTCTGCTATTAGTTTTCATAAAGTATTGCGTACAGCCTGGGACCTCGATGCATTGAACGAAGGCGCCAGTGTGGTAGCATTGACCTATATAGCCGCTCAGCGGGTTTTCCCGGATTATAATGAAATGGCTGATGCCAAATCATTGCTGGAAAGCATCACCCGTATGTTTGGTTATTATTATGGTGAAAGAAAAAAAGTACGGGTGAATACGATTTCACAATCTCCAACTAAAACAACAGCCGGCGGTGGTGTAAAAGGATTTGACGGGTTCTTTAACTACGCAGATAAAATGAGCCCGCTGGGAAATGCACCCACGGATGATTGCGCCAACTACATTACTGTTATGTTCAGCGATCTTACCCGCATGGTGACCATGCAGAACCTGTTTCATGACGGAGGCTTCAGCTTTACCGGTGTAACACCTGGAGTAATAGAGCAGATGGGCAAGGAGTAAACAATTTCTTAAATTACTGGTCCCGGAGTTATTAATAATGGCAATAAATAACCTGTTGTCAACGCATGCATGTCTATGATCTTATCGAATCAACGAGATTTTTTTGATATCCCCCCGGGTATTACCTATTTGAATTGCGCGAATATGTCGCCCCTGCTAAACACCGTGCGCCGGGCGGGCATCGATGGAATGCAGCAACGAAATACTCCCTGGAAGATCAGGACGACCGATTGGTTTGATCCTTCGGAAGAATTGCGGTCCTTATTTTCCCGGTTGATCAATGCCGGTAAAGAGAATATCGCGCTGATTCCTTCTGTGAGCTATGGAATAGCCGTTGCTGCCAATAATATTCAATTGACGGCTCAGCAATCCATTCTTCTTTTAGACAGGGAATATCCATCTAATGTATATGCATGGAGGGAGCTTGCAAAAAAGACCGGCGCGCAAATAATTACTGTCGAAAAGGAGCCGGGGCTATCCTGGACAGAAGCAATTATCGCAAACATAAAATCGACTACTGCTGTGGTTGCTATTCCTCATTGTCATTGGACGGATGGGAGTTTTATAGACCTTGAATCAGTAAGTAAGGCAACAAAAAGAGTAAATGCAAAACTGGTGATCGATGCAAGCCAGGTTACTGGCGCATACCCTATAGACGTCAATAAGATCAAACCCGATTTCTTGCTCACGGTAGGGTATAAATGGTTGCTTGGTCCCTATGGACTTGCGTATTTATATGCGGATAGTCAATATGCCGAAACAGGAAAGCCTATCGAATTTTCCTGGCTTAACAAAAAAGGAAGCGAGGATTTTTCGCGGCTGGTTGATTATGTTGATGAATATAAACCAGGCGCAAGAAGATTTGATGCAGGCGGATTTCCGAATTTTGTAAATATACCCATGGCGATTGCCGGGCTAATACAACTGCTTGACTGGGGTGTTGAAAACATACAGGAAACACTTGCAGTATTAACAGCTGAAACTGAGTTGAAAGCAAGAGCGCTTGGATTGAATGTACCGCATGAACGGGTAGGACATATGATCGGCGTGAGGATTGCGGAAGACACGCTTTCCGCATTAAACAAAAAGCTTGTAGATAACCATGTCTATATAAGCGTAAGAGGGAATAATATCAGAATTGCACCGCATCTCTTTAATGAAAAAACAGATATTGACAGATTGTTTGAACTTTTAGAATCCAAATAAAGCAGGCACATGATATGATCAGCCAGATGAGGTGCAAGCTCGAATTCCTGATTCTTATCGCGAATTCTATTTATATACCAGCATTTTCCTATAAAAAGTAAAGCCTCCAGTTGGAGGCTCTGCTTTGTTGACGCGTTGCGCCAGGTATCCTTGATAAGTTACTAGCTGTTAATATTCATCTTCATTGAACAGGAAATCATCCTGGGTGGGATAATCAGGCCAGATGTCTTCAATGGTCTCATATACATCGCCTTCATCTTCCAGTTCCTGGAGATTTTCGACTACTTCAATAGGCGCACCGCTACGAATCGAGTAATCGATCAGTTCATCTTTGGTGGCTGGCCAGGGGGCATCTTCGAGATACGAAGCTAATTCTAAAGTCCAAAACATCTTCTCAGGGTTTTATTTTTTAATCAGGATTCCAGGAATTTGAAAACCCCAATTTTCCGCAAAAGTAACTGTATTAACGAATTTTCCAAATCATTAGTTGTTCCACCCTATTTGAAAACTTTCTTAAAAAAATAAAGGTTCGGGGAAACAGGGTAACCGGAAAAAACAGAACAATTTCCAGCGTGTTTGGTTCGGCAAAAAAGATGACATGTATAAAAACGGCGATTCCCCGTCAAAAAACCTTGCCAGTGGCCTGCTTTTAAGGATATTTGGGCGATCAAACATGATTTGAACAGATGATAACAGGTAAAAACATTCATAAAAGATACGGCACTGTAGAAGTCCTCAGGGGCGTAGATATGGAGATCAGGAAAGGTGAGGTCGTTGCGATCGTAGGGCCTTCAGGTTCCGGCAAAAGCACCCTGCTGCACATTCTCGGCACATTGGACAAGGCCGATACAGGTTCTGTATCCATGAACAATACCCAGGTCAATTCACTCGCGGGCACCAAACTGGCCGCATTTAGAAATAAGCATATCGGCTTCGTATTCCAGTTTCATCACTTATTACCCGAGTTTACCGCCCTTGAAAATGTTTGTATCCCGGGCTGGCTTGCAGGAAGAAAAAAACTGGAAGTAAAAGCCGAGGCAGAAAAATTACTTGCCATGCTTGGTCTTTCTCATCGTATGGAGAATAAACCGAATGAAATGAGTGGTGGGGAACAGCAAAGAGTGGCGGTTGCCCGGGCCCTCATCAATAAGCCTGATATCGTATTTGCAGACGAACCGACCGGTAACCTGGATACGGCCAATGCAAAAGAACTGCACCAGCTATTCTTTCAATTGCGTGATCAGTTTGGGCAAACCTTTCTTATCGTAACCCATAACGAGGAACTGGCTACCCTGAGTGACCGTGTTCTTTATATGAAGGATGGAAGGATTGTGTAGGAGTCGGGAAGGGCGGATACTCACCTTTTTCGAATTAAAAATTACAAATGCAAAATTCAAAAACAGCTCCCTACTTTCGGAATGTATTTTTTAATTTTTAATTCAACCTCATACCCGTGGCTTCCACGGTATTTCCTCAGCGCCTGCCAGCTGTGCCGTATATCTTGCCAGCACAAATAAATAATCACTCAGCCGGTTCAGGTATTTTTGAACAATGGGAACTGTTTCATGATTTTCTTCACCAAGTCTTACGCAGCATCTTTCCGCGCGTCTGCAAACACAACGTGCGATATGCAATTGCGAAACAGCGACATGACCGCCTGGTAATATAAAACTTTTCATGGGCGGCAATTCATCGTTCATCCTGTCTATCTCATTTTCCAATATAGTTATATCGGACTCTTTCAGATCCGGGATTTTCATCTTTGGTTCTTTCTCGGGGTCACAGGCCAGGGCAGCTCCTACAGTAAAAAGACGGTCCTGGGTTTCCAATAAAATTTTACGGGTTTGTTCGTCGCTCACCATATCGCGGCAAAGACCAATATAGGAATTGAGTTCATCTACTGTTCCATACGCCTCGATACGGAGATGACTTTTAGAGACTTTTGTACCGCCGATCAAAGAGGTGGTACCCTTGTCTCCTGTCTTTGTATATATTTTAAATGCCATAACTAACGCTTCCCGGATTTAATACGGGTTGAAAGCGATGTAATTTACTTAATAAGACTGGTTGAATTTATTCAGGAATGTGAGGTAACTATTTTTGCAGTAGGATGATCGCTTTCTATCACGCCATCTCGCAGACGTACCACCCGGTGCGCATGGTTGGCAATATCTTCTTCATGAGTGACCAGCACTACCGTATTGCTCCCGCTGTGGATGGCACCAAAAATACCCATGATCTCATAAGAGGTCTTTGTATCCAGATTACCTTTACGCTCATACGCGAGA
>CAZGSG010000019.1:0-4615 GCA_964528095.1 uncultured Terrimonas sp. | reverse complement strand
TGCGAGAATAATAGCCGGATCATTCACCAGCGCCCTTGCTATTGCCACACGTTGTGATTGTCCGCCGCTTAATTCATTTGGTTTGTGATGGCTCCTGTCTGTCAGGTTTACCATGCCCAGTACGTGCATGGCTTTTTCCGTACGTTGTTTTTTGCTCATGCCCGCATATACAAGTGGTAAAGCGACATTCTCCAGTGCAGTGAGACGAGGCAGTAGATTGAACTGCTGGAATACAAACCCGATTTCTTTATTACGTACTTCGGCAAGTGCATTATCTTCCATTTTACTTACGTCCTGTCCGTTCAGGATATAAGTACCTCCACTGGGAGAATCGAGGCAACCAATTATGTTCATGAGCGTGCTTTTCCCGGATCCCGATGGCCCCATAAGCGCTACGTACTCATTTTTATGAATATCGAGATCGAGCCCCTTCAGCACCTCAAGTGTATTCTTACCCATGATGTAGCTCTTGCGTATCTTTTCAACATGTATGATGGAATTCATGGTAAGCGTTAAAAATTATAAGGAAGAAGACAGATTCACGATACTATTTTTTGATGACTTTAGGGACTTTGAAAAACTGCGCATCATGCAGAGGGGCGTTCTGAAGTGCTTCCTCTCTGGATATGGATCCTTTTACTTCATCTTCTCTCAGCACATTTATTTCGTCGCTCATATGTAGAAGAGGTTCGACACCCTCCAGGTCAAGTTCGTTTAATTTTTCTACGAAAGCGATCATGCGCTGGAGGTCAGCTTTGATCTCCGTTTTTTCCGCATCATTGAATTTTAGTCTGGCCAGGTGGGCCAGTTTATCCACCATTGTGTTGTTCACTTCCATGAAGCAAATATAGTTTGCAATTGTGAATCAGCAGCCAGGGCACGGGGCCCAGGATTTCCATAGGGGAGAGATACTGTCCAACTCTTCGATTTGCTTATCTTCGCCGCCCCATGACAGCGAATAAAGAAATAGTAATGAGCGGCATCCGGCCTACCGGGTTTTTACACCTGGGAAATTATTTCGGAGCAGTAAGGAACTACGTACGGATGCAGGATGAATTTAATTGTTATTTTATGGTGGCCGACTGGCATTCTCTGACCACCCACCCCGATACAAAACTGCTGAGAGGTAGTGTGATGCGGGTATTGGCAGAAAATATCGCCTGCGGTCTCAACCCGGAGAAAGCCTGCCTGTACCTGCAAAGTACCATTCCGGAAATATCGGAACTCTACCTCTTGCTGAACATGCTGGCTTACAAGGGTGAATTGGAAAAGACCACCACCTTTAAGGATAAAGTACGGATGCAGCCGGAGAATGTAAATGCCGGCCTGCTTACCTATCCTGTATTACAGGCTGCGGATATCCTGGTGCACCGGGCTAAATATGTTCCTGTGGGTAAAGACCAGGAGCAGAACCTGGAAATGGCCAGGAATTTTGCCCAACGCTTCAATTACCGCTATACCGAACTGTTCCCTGAGCCGCTTGGTTTTAATTATGGTGAGGAGCTGGTGAAAGTGCCCAGCCTTGATGGAACAGGTAAAATGAGTAAAAGTGAGAACCAGAACGCGACGATCTATCTGGTAGATACAGACGAGGCCATTCTCAACAAAATTAAAAAAGCCAAAACCGATTCAGGCCCCCTGGAAAAGAATGCACAAAAGCCTGACTATATCGAAAATATCTTTATGCTCATGAAACTCGTTAGTACAAACGAGGTACTGAAAAAATATGAGGATGATTTCAATAATTGTTCAATCCGTTACGGGGATATGAAAAAACAACTGGCTGAGGATATGGTTAAATTCATTAGCCCCATCCGGGAAAAAGCGGAAAGCATTTATCATGATGAAAAATACCTGCGCCAGGTGGTGGAAATGGGCCAGGAAAAAGCAAGGGCAAGCGCCCGGATAACACTTGAAAAAGCAAGAGAATTAATGGGGTTGAAATATTTCTAAACTGTCTTTTTGTAGGTAAAATTCACTTACTTTAGGTACCTGGTGAATGACCAGGAACTGGGGATTGAACAAGACAACAGATTGTTTGCGCAATAATTATTAGGAAAAGATAAAGAGCAAGATGGCAAAAACTAAGAAACCAAAACATATCGCTGTAGCGGGTAATATTGGTGCCGGTAAGACAACATTGACAGAAATGCTGAGTAAGCATTACAAATGGATACCAAATTTCGAAGATGTGGATCACAATCCCTACCTGATGGATTTCTACGAGGATATGCCACGTTGGAGTTTTAATCTACAGATCTATTTCCTGAATAGCCGCCTGCAACAGCTGGTGGAAATACAAAGAGGTACGGAAACCATTATACAGGATCGTACGATCTATGAAGATGCGAACATCTTTGCTCCTAACCTGCACGAAATGGGATTGATGAGCAAAAGGGATTTCGATAACTATTTTCATTTTTTCCAAACACTCAAAACGCTGGTTCAGCCTCCTGACCTGCTGATCTATCTGAATGCTTCGGTACCTACCCTGGTAGGACAGATACAAAAAAGAGGCAGGGAATATGAAGAGAATATCCGCCTGGATTATCTCAAACGGCTGAATGAATACTACAACAAATGGATCGGCAGTTATAATGAAGGCCAGTTGCTGGTGATCGATGTAGACAAGAACAAATTTGCTGAGAAAGAAGAAGACCTGGGTGAGATCATCTCAAAAGTAGATGCTCAGTTATACGGTTTGTTCTAACCTGTATTTACAGTAATATTTAATATTGCGTGATAGCTATGGTGTTACGGTAAACGTAGTGGAATATCCATCGCTTACATTATCTCCCAGTACCAGCAGGGTGTTGGTGCTATTCAGTATTATATGAAAATCATTATTTAAGATGGGAAGATTAGGGCTGAAAATGATACGCGGTTTTTCTCCATAAAGAGAATTGATCGTACTAAGGGTATACAAACCGCTTACCTCTACACCCGTTACAGTATTCTTACAGGAGAACTCTCCATACGACGAAATACTCAACACAGAATTTTTCTGTTCATCGGTCAGGCTCACGCTGGTACCTGCAACTCCTCCTGTGCGATCTGTCATTTTATATATCTTCCAGGTACGCGGAGGTTCCACGCAATCACAATTTTTTGTAGAGCAGGAACTGAGTATAACACTACAAAAAATAAAAGCTAACAGAGCGTATTTCATAGAGGTATATTTTATGAACTGTTGACAAGCGGGTTTATAAAAACGTTGCGTCATTTTTATAGTATATGGAAAATTAGCAGACGGGTGTCTCATATCTTATAAACTACCTGTTTATGCGACGACTCTTCATTTTAATAGCTGTTGTTTTGATTTTCTCAAGCTGCACCAAACAGTTTTTAAATGATCAAGCGTTTATAGCCAAAGAAGAAATAGCTAAGACAATACCTGCTCGCCCACAGCATGCTAATACAGAAAGAGAAGCCTGGGTAAAATATCTGCAAGAAAATCTCGCACTCGACTCTATCCAAACAGCAGCTATTCCTGCAGGCAAATACAGGGTTTATATTCAATTCTCTATCGGGCAGAATCGTAAAATAGATACTGTAAAAATTTTTAAAGACCCTGGCTATGGTCTTGCTCAACTTGCAGCAGAGGTAGTGAAGAATTATAAAGCTGATTGGGATATTGATACGGAATTTTATCCCTCAATAAGATCCTATCGAATGCAGCCGCTGGTTTTTTTAGTTGAAGAAGAATAATTAATGCGTAGCGTAATCAGCATACTTGTTTAAGCCCTCAAGCATATTTGCAATCTTCTTTATCCATTCGGCCTGTTTTTCTTTATTGATACTATGGTTGGTCTGTTCATCATATGAATTTTGCATGGATTCTTTTTCATCCAGGATAGTATCATATATTTTAGCCAGGTCTGTCTTGTAGCTGTTCTTATTGAATTGATAACCTTGCAGTTCTTTATGCAGTTTGCGCGCAAAAATCTCGGCGATATCAAAATGCCCCTGTTCATGTGCCAGGATATACTCATTTTTATGCCGGCCCCAGGATCTTGTCTGCGAAAATTTACTGGTAATAGCATACGAAAAACCATTATTCCGCATATTGTATTCAATTCCAAGATGGGTGGTGGTTGAGGCAGCTGCTTCACTGGCCGGGTTTGGTTTGCCTTTATAGTCGTCCCAGGTCAGCTTTCTGGCAGGAGACCACTCGATGAGCTGATCGTCTTTGTCCTGTGCCCGGGTAGCGAAGGGCACAAACAGTAAAAAGACAATAAAACAGGTAAAGAAATTTTTCATGCACGGTAATAACGTAAAGTTGGATTGAAAATTCTTTAAAGGAAACATAAAATGTGTAATCCGGGCTCGATGTTCCCATTTTCGAGGTTAAGATTTTAGTAAGAAATTTCACTCCTTAGCTACTATAGGACTGAACCTCACTAAATGGAATTGTATAATTCTCTCCGTAAGCTTAAATATATGTAAGGGCTTTCACACAGAGCTAAGGAGTAAATGAGCCAAGACAGACCTGAGCTATTTGCATATGCTTTATTATGAGATGAAATGAGCTAAGGAGATTTTTCACTGCGTGAAAAAGCGGTCGTTGATCAGGGTGCTGTTTTCACGTCAGTGAAAACGCTCTGTTAACTCTTTA
>CAZGSG010000018.1:0-35781 GCA_964528095.1 uncultured Terrimonas sp. | reverse complement strand
TAAATAGGCCAGGCCAATATCTTCTCCTTCCTCCGTTTCAAATAACATGCGGCTAAAGAACTGTTGCGCAAAATTATTAATGATGTACAGGCTGTCAGCCACCTGGTATTGCTGCTTTTGTTCATCACTTACAAAAGTCTCTTCTATTTCGATCCCGTATCGATTAGCCAGCCATTTCAACGCATCTACATAGCTTGCTTTTTCGTGCTCCATGATAAAGCTGATCGTATTACCACTTTTGCCACAGCCAAAACATTTATAAATTTCTTTGACAGGAGACACGGTAAAGGAGGGTGTCTTCTCATTGTGGAACGGGCAATTGCCAATATAGTTGGTGCCTCGTTTTTTTAGTTTCACGAAGCCGCCGATCACATCAATGATGTCGATCTTGCTGAGGATCTGTTGTATGGTAGCGGGGGAGATCAACCTTGTGTCAATAAGGATTGCAAATATCGGTAAATTATGAGCAGTAGGAGAGCTGTTTATTACGCAGTACCGGCCGATCGGGGCTGGCTGCCATTTGCTGGCAATAAATGAATTATGGCAGGTAAATCAGTAAAACAGGCCGTTGCAGCTATACTTTTTCCCGCAGTAATCCTTTAATCCTGTGCAAAAAAATGCTGGCTTTTCCCAAAAAACTGTTTTAAATTACGTAAACCATCCGCACCGGGAAAAAAGGAGGAATAACATTGTTTAACCTTTAAATTAAAATCCCATGGTTCAGGTAGAAACTTCACAGCTTACCGCTGAGTGCACAACCTGGAGAAATGCACTCCGCTCTTACCGCGAAGAATTTTCGCAGAATAAACAAAAACTCCAGCAAGCCGCCAGCCCCGCTCTCTCAAAAGACCAGTTACAGAACGTCGAACATCTACACAACCAGTTTCACATTCAGCTTATCAACATTCACGATCTCAAGCATGCTATCAAATCGCATTGCAAAAAGATTGAAATGGAGATGAATATTAACAATGAGTACCTGAATGAGGATACCGTAGCTGTGCATGAGATTCTGTTTAGTCAGTACCAGGACCTGGAACTTACCTTGCAGGAACTAAATACTGAATTCAGCTATTTTCTTCGAAATACTGCTTAATGAGTTTAATGTGTATAGTTCCAGGTATGGTAGCAGGGTCCTATACCTGTTATATGGTTGCACATGCATAGTAGTTAGGTTTCAACCTGAATATTACACGTTGAACCCGGAACTCCGAACTTCTCTTTATTAGAATGATTGCTTCAAATTAAAAGAACAGACTATGGCAGAGTTTGATACCTCACACGTAAAGAATATTGTCTTGCTGGGACATGCGGGTTCTGGTAAGACAACATTAGCGGAATGTATGTTATTCGAAGCCGGACTGCTAAACCGGATGGGTTCTGTGGCAGCCAAGAACACGACCGCTGATTACCATGAGTTGGAGCAGGAGCGGGGCAATTCTATTTTCAGTAAATTATTGCATACCAAATGGAAGGGGTATAAGATCAATATCCTCGACACACCAGGTTATCATGATTTCGTTGGTGAAGTTATTTCCGCATTGAAAGTAGCAGATACGGGTGTCATGCTGATCAATGGAGCAATGGGCGTGGAAGTGGGGACAGATATTACCTGGGATTATACGGAGCGGTTTAAAACACCCATGATCTTCGCGGTAAATAAACTGGATGATGATGACGCTGATTTTGAAAGGACAGTTCATGATATTAAAGGACATTTTGGAAATAAGGTGACGCTGGTGCAATATCCGAGGCAAACCGGCTCGGGGTTTCACGAGATCATTGACGTACTCAGAATGCTGATGTACAAATTCAATGATACAGGGGGTAAGCCGCAAAAATTACCCATACCTGTTGAGGAAAGGGAAAAAGCGGATCAACTGCATAAAGAACTGATAGAAGCCGTTGCAAGCAATGATGAGACACTGATGGAACAGTATTTTGAAAAAGGAGAATTGGATGAGGATGAAATAAAAGGCGGGCTGAAAAAAGCGATGATCGCGCACGATCTTTTTCCGTTGTTTTGCCTTTCTGCAGAAAGAAATATGGGAAGTGGCCGGCTGATGGGTTTTATCGATAATGTTTGCCCCAGCGCCAATGAAATGCCTGCGCAAAAAACAAAAAGCGGGGATCTTTTGCCCTGCGACGCGAAAGGCCCGGCCTGCATATTTATCTATAAAACAGTGAATGAGCCGCATGTAGGCGAACTGTCTTTTTTCAAGGTCTATTCAGGCACGATCAAAAGCAGTATGGACCTGGAGAATGAATCTACCGGTGTAACAGAAAAAATCAGCCAGTTGTTTTTGGTAGAAGGCAGCAAACGAACAAATGTGAATGAACTGACTGCAGGGGATATCGGCGCAACACTCAAACTAAAAAACACGCATGTCAACAATACCCTTCATGCGAAGGGGAAAAATTATGAACTTCCTCCCATTGTTTTCCCATCACCGAATATGACGGTGGCAATTGAGACAATAAAGAACGGGGAGGAGGAAAAACTATCACAAGCCATGCACCAGTTGCGGGAAGAGGATCCAACACTACTGGTAGAAGTGTCTACAGAATTGAAACAAACACTGATCCATTGCCAGGGAGATATGCACCTGGCAGTAGCAAAATGGAAAATAGAACATAATCATAAACTGGAAATACGATTTATAAAACCGCGCATTGCCTACAGGGAAACGATACAGAAAATGGCGGAATCAAATTATCGCCATAAAAAACAAAGCGGCGGTTCCGGTCAGTTTGGGGAGGTATTCATGCGAATAGAGCCCTGGTTTGAAGAAATGCCTGAACCGGTTGGTCTCAATGTACGCGGTCGAGAGGAGGTACATCTCGATTGGGGAGGTAAATTGATATTTTATAATTGTATTGTGGGTGGAGCAATAGATATAAGGTTTCTGCCCTCGATATTAAAAGGCGTAATGGAGAAAATGCAGAACGGCCCGCTCACGGGTTCTTATGCGCGAGACATCCGTGTATGTGTGTATGATGGAAAGATGCACCCTGTAGACAGCAATGATATCTCTTTTAAAATAGCAGGACTACAGGCATTTCGCCAGGCCTTTCAACAGGCCGATCCGCAGTTACTGGAGCCGGTGTATCATGTAGAGGTAGTATGCCCCGATGATGTTACGGGAGCGGTAATGGGTGACCTGCAAAGCCGAAGAGCTATTGTGGAAGGCATAGAAAATGAAGGGCAGTTCCAAAAGATAGTAGCTAAAGTACCATTGGCTGAACTGGATGGCTATTCCTCATCATTAAGATCAATTACACAGGGGCGTGCAAAGTTTAGTATGCACTTCGAAGCATATGAACCCGTGCCGTATGAGATCCAGCGACGACTGATAGAGGACTATACAAAAGTGGCCAGGGAAGAATATGCATAACTACGACGCTGGTATTGATTCAAGCCCGGTATGACGTAGTAAGACAGCAGGTTTTATTTTTCTAATAATCCAATCAGGTTTTTTCTTTCCTTTGTCTGAAGATCGATTACTTCGAACTTCCTGCATGCATTAAAAGACCCCATATCATGGTCTCCGTTGATAAGGATGCCACCCATCAGTATCACATACCTGCAGGGATAATTTGTTTTGGCAACCAGTGTTTCAATCCGGTCTTCTATTGCCTGATACATTACTTCTGTTGCTTCGCTTAACGGGTTTGCTGAATGAAGGATCCGTTCCTTCTCCCGATAAAAGATCTGCTCGATCGTGTTCATCTGGTAGTCGAGTTCCGTTATATTATTTTCGACGATCTCGTTCTTTGTTAATTTTGCCAATGCAGCTCTTGCCGCGCCGCAACAACCTGAAGGTTTACTTTGGCCTACCCGGTAAATTTCTCCACATTTGCCTTCTTTGCTTATTCCAATATGTGGCGCAAAATAAATAAATACCGCGCCATTTTCAGGAACATGTCCTGCAAAAGCGCCCATGCCTGTAAGACCCGTGAATGGGAACCCATCAAGACCTCCCATCTTAAAGGGACCAAGCATCTCGTAGGCCCGTGTAGGATATTCAATACTATTTACATCATCGCTGCAAAGACTATCGGCAAACATGATCTCGAAGGGATCAAGATTATATTCTTTTTCCACAATATCAAACAGCCTGTTAACCGTGTCGAGTGTAGTTAACGCATTGGGATAAAATTTCCGTACAATGCCAAGTTTGTCCTTCTTTTTCATCTGGATTACATTAATATATTGTTAACCGGGTTCAGTGCGGGCGGAATATTTTTTTCACCCAGCATTTCCCTCAGGTCTATTTCGATCGTACGCGACATCGCAGTGATCGGTACATCATTAGCGCCTCCTTCAAAAGGGTTCTCAGTGCTTTCTCCAACTTTTTCCATAGCAAGAAAGATCCAGGACACGATCGCGCTAAAGGGTATTGTAAGCCATACCTGCCAACTGCCCAGTTTGCTGAACTCGTTCAACATGCCAAAAGGGATAAGACCGGCAAAGAGACGAACAAACATCTGGTTGATAGTGGCGAACTGACGGGGATAAGGAAAGTTTTTTATACGCTCCGATTTGCCCTGCTGTTCAAATAGATTAACAAGCAGGTTTTCCATTTCAATATAAGCGAGCGGATCAATCAACCCATCCTGGCTGAGCTGTTTTAGTTGTTTTGACTGCAGTGCAATGATATGTGTAGCCCTGTTTTTCATGCCGAGCACATAAACAGCTTCTTCTGCCGGCAGGAATGGTTGTAAAGCGTCTTCCAGTTTATTCGCCCATTCATCTACCTGGTATGACTGTAGAAATTCTTCATTGGAGGGTTTTCCTTTTATATTTTCCCATTTCTTTGGTTCCCTCAGTTGGTAGCGCATAGCGGAGAGCCATGCGATATGCCGGTAGATCAATTGTCGTTGAATAAAAATAGTTGTATCACTCTCCGGAAGTTTGCCAACAAAACCGGTTACCATGATGCCCCAGGAACGGCTCGCGTTCACAATACTGCCCCAGATCTGCCTGGCTTCCCATAAACGCGCATAAGTTTGTGTATTACGAAATCCAACGATAAACGCCGCAGCAGTACCAATAAGCGCAATAGGAACCCATGGCAGGGCCAACCACTGCGCATCGGCCAGTTGAAAGAGCAGGGTGGGTATAGTTGCGAACCCAATAAGCAGGTATATATCCCTGCGTGTCCATACAATAAACTGTTTTAACGAATAACGTCGGCCTGCGTGCATAGTTTAGTTACTTTGTTGCGACCCGAACTTTATTGGCGTATAAGTATTTGCAAACTCCCCCCTCCCAACAGGGCATTATTCCAATAAATCACCAGCAATACCCTAACCTAGTCCAAAAACTTCTTTTAACCTCTTTTGCCCCTTTATCTCTTAGCTAAATTTGACGCACTCCTTCAACTCCTTCTCCGTATACGCAACATTGTATTGTTTCAATACATCTTCAGGAACTCCGTTCCACTGATTCGGAGCATTGCCTGCGTATCCAATATCCTTGACACCGATCTGCGAGGTATAAAAACCGGAAGCTGTCAGATCGCGCATAAGGTTGAAGAATGCCACGCCCTGCTTCATACCAGGTTTTGCTTTATTGGGATAAGCGATCTGGTCGATCATTGTAATTTGCTGATCGTGGCTGCAGTCTTTGAACGCTTTTTCAAATTGTTTGGCGCACTGCATGTCCAGCCAGCGGAGACCACCACGCATGGGGGTCTGGTGATGCGGCATATCTTTTACTATAAATTCAATAAAGTCGGAGACTTTAGCATCCGATGCACTGCCGCTTACTTCATCTTTGGGAATAATAATATCTGCCAGCAGGGTAATGGTGGCCATTTCATGTTCGTTGAAAAACTTTTCACCATTGGTAATACTGTTTTCGTATTTTATTTCTTCCGCATAGCGGTCAGTTGTAAAAGCGGGATTGGCAGTTGTATCTGCTGTTACTTTTTTGTCGTCTGTTTTACAGCCAGCCACTACTGCAGGCACGGCAACAGCTCCGGTGACAATAAGTTTTAACGATTTGCGACGATCCATGGTAAATAATGTTTAACGTTGATAGCTCCTTGTTTAATGGTCAACGTTCAATGTTTGTTGAACTTTCAAACATTGAACGGCAGATTTAAACCTATACTAGATATTGTTCTTTTTCAATTCTTCGATAATATACTCACTTGCACGCATGCTCAGCGCCAGTATTGTCCAGGTGATATTCTTATCAGCCTGTGATACGAACTGACCGCCGTCTACACAAAAAAGATTTTTTACATCGTGGGCCTGGCTCCATTTATTGAGGGCCGATTTTTTGGGATCATTCCCCATTCTTACGGTACCGGCTTCATGAATGATCTCGCCGGGTTTGGAAAGACCATAATTATTACTTGCGTCATCGGAGCCACCCCAGGTTATTACCGCGCCCATATTATGCATGATCTCTTTGAAGGTTTCCTTCATGTGTTTGGCCTGGTTTATTTCATGCTCACTCCATTTATAATTGAACCGCAATACCGGAATCCCGAACTTATCGACAACAGCAGGATCTATTTCGCAGAGATTGGTGTCTACAGGGATCGCTTCTCCGCGTCCGGCCATTCCAACGCTGGCCCCATAAAAAAAACGATAATCTTCTTTCAACGAAGCTCCGTAGCCGCCTGCCTCTTTTTGTTTACCATGTACCGCGTATTTCCCGTTCAATGTTTCAATGCCTCCGCCGAATCCATAAGATGGCTGTCCCATGCCTCCCCAGTATTCGATGTGATAGCCACGGGGGAAGTCCAGTTTTTTATTATCCAGCCACCAGGGAGAATACACGTGCATACCGCCAACTCCATCTTCATTATATCTTTTGCGATCGAACAGGTTGGGCAGGTAACCACCCAACGCAGCGCCGGTAGAATCATGCAGGTATTTACCTACTACATTACTGTCATTGGCCAGGCCGTTGGGATGTCTTTGTGATTTTGAATTTAGCAATAGCCTTGCAGATTCACAGGCGCTTGCGGCAAGTATAACTACTTTACCTTCTACCTGGTATTCCTGCATATCATCTTTGCTTACGAAAGAAACACCTGTGGCAAGACCTTCTTTATTGGTCAGTACTTCCCTTGCCATTGCATTGGCAATTACCGTTACATTGCCTGTCTTTATCGCAGGATAGATCAATACGTTTGGTGAAGAGAAATCCGCTTTTGCCATACTGCAATTACGGCCGCATTGTCCGCAGAAAAAACATACGCCGCGATCTTCGTTTATTTTTTGTGTAAGGATAGACAGACGCGAAGGAATGACTTTTACGCCGGCCTGTACCGCCGCGTTCTTGATGAATATTTCATGCAGGCGGGGTTTGGGCGGCGGTAGAAAAAAACCATCGGGATCATTATCCAGCCCTTCGTTTGTACCAAAGATGCCGATCATTTTATCGATGCGGTCGTAAAAAGGTTTTACATCGTCGTAACCGATAGGCCAGTCATCACCCAACCCATCAATGCTTTTTCTTTTAAAATCTTTTGGACCAAACCGCAGTGAAATTCTTCCCCAGTGATTGGTTCGTCCTCCAAGCATTCTCGCCCGCCACCAGTCAAACTCGGTGCCGGCTGCTTTCGTGTACGGTTCACCATCAACTGACCAGCCACCATAACAGGCGTCAAAATCACCAAATGGCCGGTATTTCGTGGAAGCACCCCTGCGCGGAGAATCCCATGGGTTTTTTAGCTGGGTAATGTTCTTTTGCGGATCATACATAGGTCCAGCCTCCACAATACACACTTTCAATCCCGCGTGGGCCAGGATATATGCAGACATGCCGCCACCTGCACCGGAACCCACAATCACCACATCATATTTTTCTGGTTTTTTCTTGACCTGGAAATCTCCCATAAAAGCTAAGCGTTTAGTTGATAAAACAGGATAAATATAATTAGTAATTGGATTCTTTAACGGTTTTACCGCATTATTATTTACCTGTCAGGCAGATCTGTTTCTGTTGTAAAAAACAGTTGAAAAAAAAGTCGCATGTCAATGATATATTAACTCATTCCTGTACTTTTTTATCATGATCCATTACAGCGCCGGCATTTTAAGATTTACCGGTTATTTAAAACCAACTCATGTTTGTACCGCTTTGGTCAAACAGGTTATTTGAACAATAAAAAATTCGGGCAATGCTATCGTATTTCCGGGGTATCAGGGGCAGCTTTTACCGCATGCTCTTCACCCATCATTTGTTGCAGTTCTTTTTCAAAAAAGAATGCCTCTTCGCCAAAAGCAGGTTTTAAATCGTCCAGCCAAATGGCATCTTCATCATATTCTGCAAAAAAAGGACGTGCCACCCAATCTGGATTTCTTCCCTGGATCATCCGCATTACGATCACTTTTTTATTCATTACTTCTGCAGTTCCCAATATCTGCACTTTGCCGGGAGTACAACTCATACTTGGACCCCGAACGGTCCTGCAAACGCCGCTTACCAGTTGATATGATTGCTGGAATATCTGCTGTGCCCGCACGAGCGGCAGACCGAAGAAATCCTGCGCACCTGTATCCCTGACAACAAACATATAATAAGGAATGCAATGCAGATTCACTTGTTTACGCCACATGTCTGCCCATACCTGGGGATCATCATTGATATGTTTGAGTACGGGTGATTGTGTACGGATCTGTGCTCCTGTGCCACGGATTGCTTCTATTGCTTTTTTTACAGCAACGGTTGTTAGTTCAACAGGGTGATTAAAATGCGCCATAAGTGCAAGATTACGCCCGCTCTCATATACCTGCCTGAACAACTCAAGCGTATCAGCCGCATCATCATCGGTAATGTATTTATATGGCCAGTATGAAAGTGATTTAGTACCTATTCTTATTGTTTGTACATTCCATAGTTCTTCACTCAGCAATGGCTCTATATAAGTACGGAGGATCTTCGATTTCATTACCATCGGATCACCGCCTGTAAATAATACATCAGTGACTTCACGATGTTCTTTCAGGTATTCAACCAGCAGGTCTACTTCTTTCATTGCAAATTTCATTTCATCCATACCAACAAACTGCGGCCACCTGAAACAAAATGAACAATAAGCATGACAGGTTTGTCCCTGGCTGGGAAAGAACAATACAGTCTCCCTGTATTTATGTTGTATGCCTGTTAATTTAGTTTCACCAAGCCTGGGGATATTGTGTTGCTGACCTGCAGGATGTGGATTTAATTGTAATCGGATCCTGTTTGCTGTTTCTTTGATCTCGTTCTTTGATGCGCCGCGGTCCAATGTTTCTTTCATTTCCTGATAATGATCCGGGTGAAGCATTTCTTTACGTGGAAACGTTAGTGTAAAAATTGGATCATCGGGTATATTGTCCCAATTGATGAGTTCTTCGATCACATAGTTATTTGTTTTAAATGGCAATACATGCCCTACAACTTCGATAGCTTCCAGTTGTTCTGCGGAAAGTAGTTCCGATTGAGAGAGCTGGCGAAAATTGTGCAGGGAGTAAGATTTATATACCGGGTTGTCTTCTTTTCTATTCTTTTTAAAAATGGTAGAAGTTTCAACATTCATACTTACTTATTTTGAGGTGAAAAAATAACACAGGGTCTGTCAATGATCCTGCTATTGAAAAGTAAGAATGAACTGCTATAGGTAGATGATAGCAGACATTCGGTGATCTACAAACATACTTATTTTCATTAAACTAACACGCGTTAATGACTATACAAAAAAATAAAAAAATGGTTTGCAAAACAGCACGTTTTTTGACAGGCTTTATAGTATACCTTTATATTACAGTGCTTTACGTTCCTGAAAAAGTTTTATCATTATCTTATTGTTATGCGTGTATTTTTAAATAATTTATTTTTTGTGTTTAAGATCAATGATTTTATTTTTTAAGTAGTTGTATTGATATCAAAAAATAAAAAAAATGAGTATGGAGAAAGATGATTTTCTTCACGAGATGCATATTAATCTTAATGTGCGTGGATTAAAACAGTCAGCCACACTTTTTATCAATGAATATTCCAATCAGCTGATCGGGCAGGGAAAGAAAGTATATAAATTGGGATTAGGTCAGTCACCTTTCCCGGTTCCGGATATTATTGTTCAAAGCCTGCGCGATCATGCGGAAGAAAAAGATTACCTGCCTGTAAAAGGACTGCCACAGCTTAGACAATCGATCAGTGGTTTTTACCAGCGACATTGGGGCAGTACCTACGCTATTGATAATATTGTGATAGGCCCGGGATCAAAAGAACTATTGTTCCTGCTTCAGTTGGTATATTATGGGGAACTTATTATACCCACACCCAGTTGGGTTTCGTATGCGCCGCAGGCAAAAATCGTAGGGCGAAATATTTCATGGATACCCACCCGGAAAGAAAACTACTGGAAGCTGACACCGCATGAACTGGATAAGATCTGCAGGCAGGATCCTAACAGGCCAAGATTACTGATACTGAACTATCCTTCCAATCCGACTGGTTACTCATATAAAAAAGAGGAACTGGAGGAATTAGCTGTTGTAGCAAAAAAGTACAAGCTCATACTTGTTTCTGATGAGATCTATGGCATGCTTGATCATGCGGGAGATCATCATAGCATTTCTACATTTTATCCGGAAGGCACCATTATCAGCGGAGGGCTCAGTAAATGGTGTGGAGCAGGAGGATGGCGACTGGGCGCGTTAGCATTCCCTGATTCATTGAGCTGGCTTGCCAATGCGCTGGCCATTACGGCGAGTGAGACCTTTACTTCCACATCCGCACCGATACAATATGCGGCAGTCACCGCATTTGAACCTCATCCTGAAATAACGGACTATCTCCAACGGGCGAGGAAAATACTCTCTTTATTAGGGAAACAGTGCAATCAAATCCTGAATAGAACAGGCATCAATAATCCTGATCCGCATGGCGGGTTTTATCTATTCCCCGATTTCGGCATTTACCGGGATAAATTGATGGCACAGCATATTTATGATTCAGAAACCATGTGCAGGCGGTTACTGGATGAAAAAGGTGTTGCCACATTGCCCGGATCTGAATTCGGCTGCTCGCCTTACGAATACATATTCCGTCTTTCTTATGTGAACTTCGACGGCAAACAAGCCATCAATGCCGCAAAAAAAGAAGAAGTAGACATCGATTTTATCAAAAAATATTGCCCCGGCACACTGGAGGCAATGGAGCAGATCGTAGAGTGGTTTGAGCGTTTATAGAATACAATCCAAAATTCAAAATGAAAAAATAGCTTACTAACATCGGGGCCTGGTTTTGCATTTTTAATTTTGAATTGTATTCCTCAGGAAGTTTGCTTTAACTTGTACACAATACTCATTATGAAGAAAATTTTTATGCTGCTAGCTTTTATCCTGCCGGTGATCTCGGGCAAAAGCCAACTAACGGATTACAATGCATATCCTGTATATACAGGTAAAGATCTCGGGCTTGTGTATTCATCCAGGCAGGCCGCATTCAGGATATGGGCACCAACTGCAACAAATGTTCGGCTGCATATTTACAAAGAAGGAACAGGTGGCGCAGCATTGCAAACGCTGGATATGAAAAAGTCTGACAACGGCACCTGGAACTATCTACTGGTGGGAGATCATAAAGGAAAATTTTATACGTTTAGCGTAGTTACAGGCAATGGTAAATGGTCGGATGAAGTGCCCGATCCTTATGCCAAAGCGGTTGGGGTGAATGGCAAACGTGCTATGATCGTTGATCTGCGGGAAACAAATCCTCCCGGATGGGCTGCGGATAAAATACCTGCGTTTGCTCAACCTACCAATGCGGTTATCTACGAATTACATATCCGGGATGCAAGTATCGCGAATAATTCAGGAATAACCATGAAAGGTAAATTTCGTGGGCTTACAGAAAAAAATACGCATAACGATGCAGGTCTTTCAACAGGACTTGATCATTTAAAAGAGCTGGGAGTTACGCATGTACACCTGCTGCCTGCATTCGATTATAATTCTGTAGACGAATCAGCCCCTGAAAAAAAACAATATAACTGGGGGTATGATCCGCTTAACTACAACGCGCCGGAAGGTTCTTATGCAACCGATGCCTACGACGGGGCTAACCGGATCAGGGAATTCAAAGAACTGGTCCGCAGTTTTCATGAAAATGGCTTGCGGGTGATCATGGATGTAGTATACAATCATACCGCACTCACCGCCAATTCAAATTTTAACCAGTTGGTCCCTGGTTATTATTACCGGCAAACAAAAGAAGGGAAATTTTCCGATGCCACTGCCTGTGGTAATGAGATTGCCAGCGAAAGGGCAATGACAAGAAAATTTATTCTTGAATCCGTTAAATACTGGGTAGAAGAATATCATATAGATGGATTCAGGTTTGACCTGATGGGTGTGCATGATATTACAACGATGAATTTTATTTCCCGTGAACTGCATAAACTTAAACCCGGTATTTTATTATATGGAGAAGGATGGACGGCAGGAGCATCCCCTTTACCGGACTCTGCAAGAGCGCTAAAAGCAAATGTTTCCAAACTTGAGAGGATCGCCGTGTTCAGTGATGATATCCGTGATGGGATCAAGGGAAGCGTGTTTGATCACAATGACAGGGGATTTGCGAGTGGTAAACCCGGAATGGAAGAAAGCATTAAGTTCGGTATTGTCGCAGCATGCAAACATCCACAGGTTGATTATAGTAAAGTCAATTATTCCAAAGCACCTTATTCGCTGCAGCCTTCGAGCACGGTCACCTATGCGGAATGTCATGACAACCATGTGCTCTGGGACAAACTGGCGATCTCTGCAAAAGATGCCAGTTCTGCGGAAAGACGGCAGATGCACAAACTCGCGTTATCGATCGTACTCACTTCGCAGGGTATTTCTTTTTTACATGCAGGTACAGAATTCTTGCGTAGCAAACAGGGCGTTGAGAATTCCTATAATTCCGGAGATAGCATTAATGCTATTGACTGGAATTTAAAAACCCTCAATAAAGATGTATTCGACTATGTAAAAGCGCTGATCGCTATGCGGAAAGCGCATCCGGCATTCAGGATGGTATCGGCAAAAGATATCGCCAACAATCTCCGGTTCATGGACGATCAGCCGGTGGGTGTCATTGCATACACGATAAATGGGAAAGCGGTAAAAGACAAATGGAATAAGATCAGGGTATACTTTAATGGCTCAGGAGAGGAGAAGACAGTGCGGACGGGCTCAGCTGGCTGGTCGGTCGCCATCGAACACAATGAACTTGCAAAAGGCCAGCTCACAATGCAGTCGATCACCTTAAAGCCGTATAGCTGCACCGTGCTTTATCAATAGAGCAGGTTGTTTTTTTATAAACAGCAATTTCTTTCGATCGGTACATTTTAAAAAGCGCTCACAGGGATGAGAATATTTTCAGCAGGTATAGATATTGGGACCACGCATACGAAAGCGGTGATACTTTCCCTGGAAGGAAAGATCATGGCGCAATACAGGATTGCGTATAAGCCAAGACAGGCTGAACCAGGATTTCATGAGCTGGATGCCAATGAAGTGTTGGATGCGGTCATCCTGGTATTAAAAAAGTGTTTTTCAGGTGAATGGAAAGAGCGGATTGCAAGTGTGTGTTTTAGTGCCGCCATGCATGGGCTGATGGTGGTAGATGAGAACGGCGATCCGCTTACTGGTGTAATTACCTGGGCAGATACGAGGAGTAAGAACGAGTCGCTGGAATTGCGGAACAAAGATATTTCAGCAGCATTATATGCTGCTACCGGAACGCCTGTACATCCCATGTCTCCGCTGTGTAAGTTATTATGGCTGAAGAAAAATGAACCGGCGATCTTTTATAAAGCTGCTAAATTCATTTCTTTTAAAGAATACGTGTTCTTTAAATTAACCGGCCTCTACCTGATCGATCATTCAATTGCTTCGGCAACAGGCCTGTTTGATATGCATGAGTTGAAATGGAATGAACAGGCACTATCTGTTGCCGGGATAGATGAACAGCAGTTATCAGGTATATATCCTGTTACTCATTCGGTAACAATTATCCTGGATCAGTACAGGGAGTTGATAGGTATTGATGAGCCGGTGCCATTTATACTTGGCGGCAGTGATGGCGCTATGGCCAATATTGGAAGCGGGGCTGTGTTTCCGGGTATTGCTTCTCTCACCATTGGTACAAGTGCCGCCATCAGGATGTTTGTGCCGCATGCCATTACCGATGACAAACAGCGTCTGTTCTGTTACGCGTTTGATAAAAGCAGTTATATCTGTGGCGGTCCGTTGAATAACGGAGGTGTTGTTGCAAAATGGTTTACAGAAAATATTCTGCATAAAAAATTCGAGTCTGAAGAATCATATGGGGCATTCACTGAGGGGGCATTTGATAGCGATGATGTGTCGGGTCTTCTCTTTATTCCTCACCTGATGGGTGAACGCGCCATACACTGGGATGCTTTTGCAAAAGCGGCTTTCATTGGCCTTACTCCCGCGCATACAGATAAGCAAATGTTACTGTCCATCTTTGAAGGGATCTGTTTTGCTTTGTACCAGATCTTAATAGCCATGGAAGAATCGGGAATGCCCGTGACCAGGATAGACGCCGGTGGAGGATTTACTGCCTCGGCAGGTTGGCTGCAACTGGTAGCCGACGTGCTGGATAAAGAAGTAACGGTACTGGATGATGCCGACGTATCTGCAAAAGGTGCAGCCATCTTTGGCTTCCAAACCATGGGCATGATCAGCGAATTTTCAGAGATACCTTCTGTAAAAAGGGATACAGCTATCTATTATCCACGTAAAGAGAAGCACAGCATATACCGGGACTACTTCGCTATTTACACATCGTTATACCCTTTGCTAAAGGAGAGTTTCTTTAAACTGGACAGGCTAGTTCAAATTAAAAATTCAAAATTAAAAATTCAAAAATAGTGTACGAATATCGGACACTGCTTTTGAATTTGAACCGGACCGGCTGATTCAAAACTTAAAGCAGGCTTCAGTTAACGGAAGCTGGGTTTTAATTTTTAATTTTGACTTTTGAATTTTCTCAAAAAACGGGCAGTACTTTTTTTACCTTCTTTTTCTCCGCCGCATAAACGGCTTTGGTAATAAAATGTCCCATTGCAGAACCAAGAAAAACATCGCTGGCCCAGTGCCTGTTTTGATAGATCCTTGATATACCAGTGAGCGATGCGATTGAGTAACAAAGGATCGGAACCCATTTTGTGTGTTTATATTCTATCGCCAATGCTGTAGCAATGCTGAACACAGTATTGCAATGACCGGAAGGGAATGAAGTGAATTCACGGCTGCCTTTATATGGCTTTCCGAAAATAAACGGACTATCGGTATAGGTAGGTCTTTTTCGTGGCAGGGTTGCTTTCGTGAGTGTATAAAACATAGTAGAAATCACAACTGATTTAGCCGCCTGTAACGAAGCATGCTCCATTTTTCTTTCTTTCGTGATGACCGCTGCTACATACATGCCCGCGAGAATAGCCGGAGAGAGGGTATTGCCAAAAGGGTATAGGATCTCCGATGCTTCTTCCAGGTTATGGTTCTGGTTGTGTACAACAAATTGCTTTATTTCATGATCTGCGGCAAAGAGTGCCCCTGCAATCCCGAGTGTGATGCCAACATTTCTCCAGTCGCGACCTGTCCAACGGGCGGGGCTGGTTGTTACTTTCTTGAGATCAGTCCAATAGCTTTTTAAATATGTTTTGTTGATGCGGTATAAAATAGTGTCCTGGTATTCTGCTGTTTCCGGCGTTGTTGTAATTGCCGATATAGTAGTATCCTGTGCTGATAAAGAAAAAACGATCAACAATAATGCCGATACAGACATGAAAAATCGCCGGAACAAACCTGGAATATCAGCAGTGAACAGCATCTTTAACTTTCTTTAAGATCAAAGATATTAAGGGAATCTGTTTTTTGGATCAAAAGGCTGTGATAATGTTCCCTCTTCATAAAAATAATTCTATTAAAGAGCAAATGAAAGCTTTTATACCGGATTCAACATAGATGAAGACTGGTTATAATAAAGCCATGTAATTAAATCAAAAAGAAACCGCCAGGTTGATCCCTCCCCAGCGATGATATCTTCCGGTACGGAATTCTTTGGAAAGAAAAGATTGTGAATAGGAGAGGTACAGCTTTTTTACATTGACGACTATTCCGGCATCTGCCTGGAACCCAAGCCGGCTTATATCTCCGGCGGCGATGGTATAAGGGCTTTTCCTGTTGAACAAACCACCCTGCATCATTGCATCATAACCTACCAGGTGTACACGTGATTGCCCATAAAAATAATATTGCCAGCTTTTTTTTCCTGTCGTACCATAGGGATCATTAAAATGCCCGGCTATAAAATTGACACCTGTACTTATCTTATCATTTACTGTGCCCAGGATGGCTGTTGCAGTCGCATTAAGCATAAGAATATTGTCAAAAGCCAGGACATTTTTCTCATAGCTGAGCTGGTAATTGAGCAGCAGGTCATTTTGCACCTGGTTTTTCCAGCCTTTGGGGAGTTTATTTTCCAGCCAGCGATGAATTTCTGTTTGTATGGGTTTGCCAAGGGCAAGCGGGCCGATCACACCTGCGCTAAGTGAAGAAGAAAGGCGGTATTTTTTTAGGCTATCTGTGGCAATCAAAAAAGATTTAAGCGAAATGGCCGCCGCGTAAGGCCTGTCTCCGTACAAAATCGGATCGCTCTTTATGCTGGTAGGCGTATAGCCCCAGATATTGAACGTTAGTCCATATTGAGCATGGGTAGACCTCGGCTGAAAAAATAATTTATAAACCGGGATCTTTTTTAAACGGGGATTTGCATATTCAAGCGTAATGCCCTGTGAATAATAATAATCCGTTTTTGTGAAAAAATCATTGTCATAATGAAAACGAAAATACCTGTCGCTACTGACATTCCTGAATGAGGATGTGTTGTCGATAACCTGGGCCAGCAGGAAGTTTGTACTGTTTAAAAAAATAATAAGCAGGATGATACTGTAATAAGTTTGCCACTTCCTCATATAAAAGATACGGTAAAGAAATACCAACGGATTTCGATAGAGATGTTAGAATAAATCTTCGTATTACAGAATGAAGCCGATATGATTAATCCTGGTCCTAATTATTATGAGTAAGGAAATAAAGCGATGAAAAATAAACTTACTGCCTGAACTGTCGGAAATGATGAATGAAATGGGGGTGAAAATAACCGTTTCCTGCAGCACAATTATATTGCCTTTCATCCTAAAAGAGAATGCCTCATTTTTAAGTTCACAGAAATTTGCGGTATGAGATATCTATTAATGTTTGTTTTCTTTACAATCATCACAAAGCCCGGTATCGGGCAGGAAAAAGAAGTCGTACTCGCTACGTATACTTATTCAACAAACGACCGCCTTTCCAACCTGGTGCCATTGGCAGAATGGCTGACAGCCAGATCAGGTATTCCTTTCAAAGCTGTAAGTTATTCAACCGTGCAGGCGCTTAACAATGCGATACTACACGACAGCGTAGACTTTGCTATCATGAATCCGGCAGGCTACCTCGTATTTCAAAAAAAATACCCGGGCATAGCTACTCCTTTTGTCAATCTTACATTAGGGAATGATTCCATGTCAAATTATGGAGGTTGTTTATTCGCATTAAAGGCAGCCGGTATTCAGTCAGTAGGTGAGCTGGTTCAAAAGCAGGGCGATCTTTCTCTGGCGCTCGTAAATAGTTCTTCCTCCTCGGGCAACCTGGTGCCGCGACTTTTATTAAACGAAGTGGGTGTTGTCGAGCCGGAGAAAAAATTTACTGTTCATTATACGGGTTCGCATAAGAAGGTAGTGGAAGAAGTATTGGATGGCAAAGCGAAGCTGGGAGGATGTGGTTGTGCTGAAATCGACAGCGCAAGACTCAAATTACAATTTGATGATAAGGCGATTGTAATAGGTTCGTTCAATAATATTCCTTTAGGCCCCGTGGTATCTGGTCGTCTTACCAGTAAGAAGCTTGTAAAAAAGCTCCGCTATTTTTTGCTCGCACTGCATAAGGAGAATCCTGCTGTATTCCGTAATTTATGTAATGGCTGGACAGAATTCAAACAAGCTACCAATTTCAAAGCTGTGGCAGATGCTGACTACAATGCATTCCGGGGAATGTTTGGACAGAATGAAACATTATGGAAATTAATTGAGTAGTATAGGCTGGTTTAATTATCAGCTAATGATCAGGACGAAATCTCATTCTTTTTGCCATATTTCTTCAAAAACTCTTTTGTAGAATCATGATAAGAAGAGACTGCCCCCAGTTTGTACAGGCACCAGATATAGATCCAGGCAAGGTCTATCTGGTGCGGAAGAAAACCGGCCCTGGCGCTTCCAGGGTACAGGTGATGGTTATTATGCCATTCGCCAGCCAGTAAACCAGGTCTTGTTTGATTGATAGAAAGATTGCTCCGATCAAAGTCAACACCATCCACATGCATTTCCTTTCCCTTGCCATGACCCGTATAATTAAAAGCACGGATAAGCACAAACCAAAGCATGGCGGCGCTGAAGATGGCGCAGGCGAGACCATGTCCACCAATCAGGTAAAGTATAGTATACCAGAACGCCCAATTCAGCAACCAGAGAGCGATCGTATAAAAAGGGCTGGCAATAGAACCCCATTTAAGATATTGTTTATAACTATTGATCTTTATGCCGGTGTGTTTTACAAAGCCCGTAGCTTTTTTATATTCCGCTTCAGTCAGTTCTTTCGAAATGCTCTGGTGATTCACTTCGGCCAGCATACAATACAGGAAACCGCCACGGGCATTATAAGGATCGCCGGGCTGGTCGGATTTTACATGATGCACATGATGAGACACCACATAAATTTCTTCAGGAAGGGTCTTGATCGCCAGGTTCTGTGTTATAAAACGCCATAAAGGATGACTGAATGTATAAGCTTTATGGGTAGCATACCGGTGAAACCAGATAGTACCATGAGTTCCCATAAAGACCATACTGTATATAATGATCAGGATAGTCAGTTGCCAGGAAAAATAATAAACAATATAGATGTATAAAAAGGGGGTCATGCAGGCGATCATTACCCAACTGATCAACGCGATCCAGTTTTTTCTTGTCTTGAAAATATTTATTCTTGAAAATGCTTCTCTGAATAATTGACGGGTTGAAGGGACCACTAATTCACCTTTTTCATTCGCCCAGCCATAAGAGGGTTGTTGTAATAGATTATCTATAAATGCCATTGACTTTAAACTTTTTTAATAATATAAAATATCCCTTCCAATAGGGGATCCTTATCTGACAATAATAATGGTAAGCACGAAATACCCTGGCTTGAAATTATCTTAGCCTGGCAAGAAAAAACCTACGAAAGTGACCAGTTGAAACGGTATCAGAGAAATAAATCCGGACGAATGTAAAGTAGACTACAAGCTGGATTATTAACGATTACTACTGAAGGCTTAAAAATTACCTTCTGTAAGATAGGGTATTTTAAGTAAAGTACTCCCAAAACTATCATAAAAGAGCTTCTTACAGCGGTCACACTATTATTTACGTGGATTAATCATGCGTAGATTTTATAATTGACATTGAACTTGCAGCTAGGAAGAATTTTTTTTAATTGTCTTACTTTTTCGACGATCACTTCTTCGGTTTGAGATGAGCGTAATAGTAGTAATTGCAATTTTTGCAGGGAGAAAAGCGCATGTACATCGTCCAGTGTGATGCCGGTACTGCCGAGGTGCAATAGTTCAAGACCCGTAAGTTTATTGAGGTCGGCAAGGCAGCCAGGGCTAATGCCATCACAGCCCTTTAATCTCAGTTCTTTAATATAATCAAGCTTTGTGAGATACTGTATCGCTTTATCTGTAACGTATGTCTCATCCAGGTCAAGCTGGTGTATGATCTTTAATCTTGTCGTTATCCAGTATATGCCGTCATCATCCAGTTCTGAATGCCTGAAGTTCAATCTTTCGACCTCAGGATCTATAAAGGCTATTCGCCCCGGTGCAATACGAAATTCTCTTCTCCAGAATTCCTTTTCTTTCTTTTTCTCCTTGTTCTTCATAATAAATGCTAAGTTAAAAATCAGAAAGCAAAATTGAAAGCGTCTGCTGGTGGGTGAGTGTTTTGTAATATTGCGTTTGTTGATTTAAAGGGTGTTAAAATGAAAAAGCTGAATGAACCTGCCTGTTGAAACGAGTCTTATGAAATGACCAGGACCGGCAATTTTTAGGGTTTACTTCTTTTTATCAAAATAATGGCGTACCTTCGAATTCTTATATGTTATTGCTCCACAGAGTTTGTTTCATTCAAATGCCGTGATGGCTTAACGTAAGGCAGGTAAAGTATTGTTCTCCCAGGATAATAGCCTTACCACATTTTTTTATCAAATTTTATACAAATTGTCATTTAATGATTTACAGCTCATTGAGCCTGTATTACAGGCCCTGAGCAACGAAGGTTACACTACACCTACACCCATCCAGGAAAAAGCTATTCCTAATATCCTTGAAAGAAAAGACTTACTGGGTTGCGCGCAAACAGGAACTGGTAAGACAGCTGCTTTTGCCATACCGCTTTTGCAATTGCTCCACCTGGAACAACCTGCTGATAAGCTGGCCGGCCCACGTCATATCAAGGCGCTTATTTTAACTCCCACCAGGGAACTTGCCATACAGATTGAAGAAAGCTTCAAAGCTTATGGTAAATATGTTGACCTCAAACACCTGGTCATCTTTGGTGGAGTATCACAATTCAACCAGGTAAACGCGTTGCGCAGAGGCGTTGATGTATTGGTGGCCACTCCGGGCAGATTGCTCGATCTTGTCAACCAGCGTCATATCTCTCTTGAACATATCCGTTATTTTGTACTGGATGAAGCAGATCGTATGCTGGACAGGGGATTTGTACATGATGTAAAAAGCATCATCGCTAAATTACCAACACAGCGGCAGACATTATTTTTCTCTGCAACGATGCCTCCCGAAATACAACAACTGGCGGGTATTCTGCTGAAAAATCCTGTACGGGTTGAAGTAGCCCCTGTATCATCTACAGCGGATACTATCCAGCAATCCATGTACTATGTAGATAAGAACAACAAAAGACCCTTACTGGTGCATTTGCTGAAAGATGCAGGTATCAATACGGCATTGGTGTTTGCGCGTACAAAACATGGAGCAGACAGGATCGCCAAGGACCTGAAGAGATCCGGTGTGAACGCGGAAGCGATTCATGGTAATAAATCGCAGAATGCACGTCAGAAAGCATTGTCCGATTTTAAGGCACAAAAGATCCGCGTACTTGTAGCAACAGATATCGCAGCGCGTGGTATTGATATTGATGAGTTGACACACGTTATCAACTACGAGTTACCGAATATTGCAGAAACATATGTACACCGTATCGGTCGTACAGGCCGGGCCGGCGCTGATGGTACTGCCATATCTTTTTGCGATTATGAAGAAAAGATATACCTGAAAGATATTCAGAAACTGATCAATAAATCGATCCCCGTAGTAAAGGACCATCCTTTTGATGTGCCGCTTATGCATGCAATGGTGCAACAGGCACCTAGTTCTAAAGCAGCTATTCCCTCTGTCAGCAGAAGAGGTGGCGCTACCAGCAGCAGGAGAGGAAGATCGTTTTCCCAGCAACAACGTACCTACTAAAGGAGTATAATTCAAAATTAAAAAGTCAAAATTCAAAAATGGCCTCCGATGATGGAAGCTGTTTTTGAATTTTGACTTTTTATATATTTAGCGTATCGTGCGGATTAAAAATTTTAAAAAAGACCTCAATATTCGTGAGCTGTTTTTTAATTTTTAATTTTGACTTTTGAATTATTTCGACTTTTGAATTATTTGGAAAGATGTTGATCGACATAGGCCGATACCCAGCCTACCTGCCCGTTTTTGACAAGGTAAAATTCTTTGGTCTCGTACACTGATTTGAACTGGCGCATGATCCTTAACAAAAGGCCGGTGCCGGCCATCATCGCTTTTTGATCAAATACTTTGTTGACCCTTTTTATTTCATTGGATGCATCTGTTTTGTCTCCTGCATCGCGGATATTCCTGGTCAGTACCTGCTCTGTGAGGCTATTATAATCCTTATAAAGTGTTTCGCTGAATTTTAATACATCATCGTATGTAACAGAGATCACGGAGTTTCCTACCTGTTCGGGTTGTATCAGGGTTGCCACTGCCCAGGCGATACCTCCGCTGAATGCGATATAATCATTCATGGAATAAGCGCCGCTTACATTTACTGCATAAACGATGTCCTGGTTTTCTGCAGCAGCCAGTACCCGGTACAACTGGCGGTTATAATTTACAAGCGTTTTATCGTCTTCGCATCGTTTGTCCGTTGCGTTGGCCGTACTCTTTGTACCCCAGTTGAGTTCAAATAATTTGAAGTCTTTTGTATTGTCATACGGGAAAAAACCGCCTTTGGTATTGCCGCTGCCAATATCAATGAGGAAAGTGCTGAACCGTCTTGATTCCGGTACAATGCCCAGGTGAGAAAGACGTCCTTCCTGCATGGCATCTACTACTTCCACCTCGCGTTGAGGTTCCCTTACTTTTAAACGAAAAGAATCAACCAGGTTGCCGATCCAGGTTGTTTTGCCATCTTTTTCCGCCTGCATCTTTACGCCGCTGCTGACAACAGTATATACCCGGTTTGCCGGAATATTGTAATCCTTTACGGCAGCATTGTACAAACCGGACAGGCCGGCCAGCGTGGCCTGGAATGTGGCAGGGGAGAAACTAATAAAATCGGTATTGACAGAAGTGTCTTTCAGGATATTAAAAGCGCCATTATTCTGCGCATTTTTCCCCACTTCAATAATGCTCATTTTCACCCCTTTTGATCCTACTTCGATTCCCGAATAAATAGAAGAGTTTGAATATTTAGGTTTGAAACCTGTTTGGGCATAACCGAAAGAAAAGCTCAGGATACAAATGCTTACTGCCAGTAAGCTCCGCCGCACATGCATGGTAGACATCGTATAGTTAATTTACAGGCATGAAAGTACTGAAATGGCTCACAGCTTTCGTTTCTGTCATTATTTTAAAAGGATGATGTGAGAAAAATGTGCAAATACCGTTGCTGCTCTTTTCACTGGTCAGCGATGATCCTTGTATTGATGCGGAAACGCCTGCTTTTTCAGCTCTTCCAGTTCAGTTACAGAGAGCAAAGCGGTTTCGGTGGTTCCTGCTATTTCTTTCAGCTGGCTGCTGGTCCGGATGCCGGCGATCACCGATGTGATTGCGGGATGCCGCAGTACAAATTGCAGGGCGGTTTGAGCGGCTGTTCTTTCATTACCCGATAACTGTGCTATTGTTTTTGCTATCGATGCGGTTTCTGCTGCGGTATGACCGAGGTAATCTTTTGCTGGTTTGTTCACGAGTAATCCCTGGGCCAGTGCTCCGCGGCATAAGACCGCGATATTCTTTGCCTGCAAAGCAGCCAGGCATTCTTCCTCAGGTCTTCTGTCCAACAGGCTATATTGCATCATTACGCTGCTAATGGATGACCTGCTGATATATTCCCTGATCACATTGGGCCGGATGGAGGAAATGCCATAAGCGCGGATTTTCCCCTGCGTTTTAAGTAATTCAAAGGCTTCAATCGTTTCGTCGATCTGATCATCGATGGTTCCTCCGTGCAATTGGTAAAGATCAATATAGTCTGTCTGTAAACGTTGCAGGCTTTTCTCAATCGCTGAAAGGATATAGTCTTTACGGGGATTCCAATCCCAGCCGCTGCCATCGGCACGCCACTGATTGCCTACTTTTGTTGCGAGAATAATATCACTGCGTTTGTCTTTGATTGCTTTACCTACCGATTCTTCATTCCATCCCTTATCGTACAGATCAGCCGTATCAAGGAAATTGATACCTTTTTGTATTGCCTCGTGTATCAGTATCGTATTTTGTTGCTGATCATGCCCGAGCGACATACAGCCCAATCCAATAGCTGATACGCGCAGGCCGGAATTTCCAAGTAGTTTGTAATCCATGGATGCAAATTTATGCACTACAAGCCGGCCCGCAATCTTAAGAGCAGCTTCCATTTTGCAAATCCACTATCTTTAATATTCAAATCAACCAATATGCGATTGATGATCGGGGCCTTTTTAATAGCAATATTATTTTTTACTGGATTTTGTATGTACAGTTTCGCTAAGCCAAAACCGAGATTGCTGATCTTCTCAAAAACAGCGGGATTCAGGCATGTGTCAATAGCCGATGGTAAACTGGCCTTATTAAAAATGGGTCGTGAGAATGGATTTGATATGGACACTACGGAAGATGCCAGTTGGTTCACCGAAGAAAAACTAAAAGACTATGCAGCTGTAATTTTCCTGAGCACCACAGGCGATGTGTTTAATCCTGCGCAGCAGGCCGAGTTTCAACGATATATCCAGGCTGGCGGTGGATATGTGGGTATTCATGCTGCTACAGATACGGAGTTTGACTGGCCCTGGTATGGCCAACTTGCGGGTGGTTATTTTCTTAGTCATCCCAAAATACAGGAAGCTATCTTACAGGTTGTGGACAGGAGTCATATCTCTACGCGTCATCTGCCGCAGGAGTGGAAAAGAACAGATGAATGGTATAATTTCAAGGACCTGAATAAAAATGTGCATGTATTGATAAAGCTGGATGAAAAAAGTTATGAGGGGGGCAAAAACGGCGATGATCATCCTATCGCATGGTACCATCAATATGACGGTGGTCGTATTTTTTATACAGGTCTTGGTCATACGCCAGCATCGTGGACAGAAGATAGTTTTCTCAGGCATTTACTCGGAGGCATAAAGTATGCGATCGGAAAAAATAAAAAACCGGATTATCGTAAAGCAACTACAAAGCGTCTGCCGGATACAAAATGATCTGCTCTTTCTGTGCTACCAGTTGCGACAACAGCATAGTAAAGTTATCATCTGATTGAACAGCGGCTATTGTTTCCAGGTGAGCATTTTCACTGTCATAGATGCTCATGGTCACCAACAGCTCCTCATCCGGAATAACAGGAAGATGGGGGAAATCATTTTCCGAAGGTTCAGTGATCCAGTACGACATATGCGCTACCGGGTTTTTCTTTAGAAAAGCATGGTGTCTTGTGTTGAAAAGGCTGATCAGTTCTTCCAGCATTCCTTTTTTAGCGGTATAATAGTCAATTGCGAAAACCCCGTTGAACGAACTCAATGTGTCAGGATAAATAAGCTGGTCATTAAAAGCCGGCTTTAGCAGGTGCACCCGGTGCCATTCAAGCATGAGGGCATTTGCACCGGGGCCAAATTCCTTCCAGGTCTTTCCTCCATAAAATGCCGGTAAAAAGCGAGTTCTTTCCTGCATTGTTTCAAAACCCCTGATCCAGAAAAAACGATCCGGGGACTGCGCTACAGTAAATTCCTTTAATACAAAACCTCCAATTTCTTTTTGTGAATCGATAAAATGCTTATCGAAATAGCGGATGAATTCATGGGTCTTACCTGCGACCATTAGATAATTACGCAATTCAACTACTTGTAGCGGGCGGGCTTCGTTCATCATATTAATCAGCTTTGTAAAAATTCATATACCAGTTCCATTCCCATGTTTTCCCATTGTCTGCTGAAAATGCCTGGCTCCATACCGGTTCTTCCGGATTTGTTTTATCCCATTTGAATTGCACCAACACTTCCCGGCCATTGAAGATATCTTTTGTATAGAACCTGCCGATATCCTGGTCAAATGAACCGGTAACAGGAACGTCGAGCACCACAATATTACTATCTGCCCAGTAAATGCTCCAGAGTTTTGTTAATGGATTAAAAAGTCGTAGTGTCATGGCCTCGAAGGGCTGGTCATCCACCATACAGATAAAACTATCCGTATTTCCCATTCCCTTTAGGATCTTATGTAATTCGCCATGTGCTTCGAACTTTAACCACTCCTGGCAGTTGTCGAGTCTTGTTTTCAACTTGCGATTATATATATTCCATTTACCAACAAGAAAATCAAAATCGTGGGGAGAAGAAGTAGGAGAAGCTGTTATATGCAGTTGCCCATCTTCTGTGACTAATTGCTGTTTCATAATTGAAAAAATTAAATGAAGATTGTTTTACCGGTGTAAAACAATCTTCTGAGGCGATCAAAAATTCATTTCATCTGCACTTGGGCCGTAACTACCCGGGATTGGTATATTCAGCAAACGCAGGTATACTCCCAGTTGAGCGCGGTGATGCACGATCTGGCTATAAGTCATCCGGATCACATCCGCTTTGGGTTCTACACTATAAATCTCTTCGCCATTGCGAAGTGTCCACTCAGGTAGCAGATCCTCCTCTTTTGCTTTTTCAAGATGCGAACGCCCGTCAGCCAGTGATTGTTCGAATAGTTCAAGCAGTTCGGCCGTACTGGATACATGTTTTGCTTCATAGGGGTTTTCGGCAAAATCAAGATAGGATGTATTCAGTACCATAGTAATCCAGGTAGGGAGTTCAGCAATATGTGTAGTCAGTTGCCGGACGCTCATACTTTTTTCGTGAGGTTTCCAATCATACTTATCATTGGGAACTCTCGATAACATTTTTTGGGTTGTTTGGGATTCTTTATCCATTTCTTTCAATAGCATGTTGATCTGTGACATAGTTTGTTGTTTTAATACCTCAAAGCTCCATCGCACTTGTGACAACCCTATGTCAGCAGTATAAAAAATAGTTGAGATCTATAAAAGAAAGGGGGGAGGGTATCTACAAAAGATGCCGGATCATTATTGTTCAATACGGATGATAAAAATCATATCACCTATCGAACAACAGATCCGGCATCAAATATCTACAATCTGATATCCTGCCTTATTGCACCCGGCCATCTTTCTTATCCATTCCACGGCCGATACCATAACCAACACCTCCTCCAAGTACGCCACCGATCACCGCGCCTAATACCCGGTTCTTTTTACTGATAACAGCGCCTAAGACTGCTCCGGAACCTGCGCCGATCGCTGTACCTTTCGCGGCTTTACTCCATCCTTTCTTTTTTGCAGGCACTGCAGCTACGGGCGCGGTAGTAGTGGTGCTGCGACGGACTGTACTTGTTTTTTTCACGGGAGTAGTTGCAGCGGTTGGAACAGATGTGTTTTGCTGACCAAAGACCTGGTTAGGATCCAGTCTTTCGTTCTGTGTTTTCCACGACTGGAACTGGGCGAAACCAACGGTGTCTTCATACGAAACGGCTTTAGTCAGTTCACCGGTTCCTTGCTTGCTGTTGCAGGCGGTCATTATTAATGAAACTATTGCAACAACTGATAATAATGTAAAAATCTTTTTCATACTGTTTGTTTTAAATGATTAATAATTGAACATAGACAGTTAAACAGAAAGAATGCCATAGAATTTCACATTGTTAACGAACCCGTTTAATCCTATGTAAAATACTGGTGGACAGGGCTATGGGAAGAGGATCTTTTAACAACCCGCTACTGGTTGATAGCAGCTTATTTTAATGACGCCTGGTCGTTAAAAGCGATATTGTTAAGGTATACTTAGTGGTATGTTAAGGTATCTGCGGAACCTAAAGGTTTCGTTATAGGGCATAGGGAAAAAGAAGAGGCGGATAGGGGAACCTATAAGGTACCGTTATCCAATTAAGATACGCTTAGAAGGTGTGAAGGTATCTGCGGAACCTATAAGGTTCCGTTATAGGCATAGGGAAAAAGAAGAGGCGGATAGGGGAACCTATAAGGTACCGTTATCCAATTAAGATACGCTTAGAAGGTGTGAAGGTATCTGCGGAACCTATAAGGTTCCGTTATAGGGCATAGGAAAAGAAGAGGCGGATAGGGGAACCTATAAGGTGCCGTTATCCACTTAAGAGATGTTTAGAAGGTGTGAAGGTATCTGCGGAACCTATAAGGTTCCGTTGTAAGGAATAGGAAGAGAAGTGGCGAATAGGTGAACCTATAAGGTACCGTTATCCAATTAAGATACGCATAGAAGATGTGAAGATATCTGCGGAACCTATAAGGTTCCGTTATAAGGAATAGGAAGAGAAGTGGCGGATAAGGGAACCAATACGGTCCCGTCAGGTACCATATAAAAGAAGTGGCTGTATAAATTCCAAAAGAGCAATACCTGGCTGGAGCTAAAATGCCTGTAGGCAATGATTTTTCTCCGCCTGAACCTATAAGGCTCCGCTATCAGCCTACTGAAAAAACAGCGATTGTTTAGTTCAACCTATAAATCCCGTTTTCAACATCTGCAAAAAAAGCGGGAAACAACTAAATCGCGCAATATCACAGTACGGAATTTAACGGATCAGAAATGTAAAAACTGGATTATTAAAGACCGTAAACGGAACCTTATAGGTTCCGCAGGTGTAAACACCCGCAAATACATATAAAATATAAACGGGTATCTCCTGGAAGAAGATACCCGTTTTCAAAAATAACTTTATTAAGATCAATAACGATTGCGGTCGCGATTATTATCCCGGTTATTACCAAATTTATTATAACCGCCTCCGCCGCCTCCACCACTATTATAACCACCGCCTCCGCCGCCACTGTTGTAACCGCCACCACCACCTCTGTTACCACCACGGAATCCACCTCCGCCGCCACCTTGCTTTTCTTCCGCCTCTTTCACAATAAGAGGTTTTTTACCAAGAGATATATCATTCAAACCTTCTATTGCTTCTTTTGCTTCTGCCGCATTAGGCATTTCTACAAAACCGAATCCTTTACTTTTTCCGGTCTCTCTGTCCATTGCCACTTTAGCCGATGCAATCGTTCCGAATTTTTCAAATATTTCTTCCAATTCCGCATCATCAAGATCGTATGGCAGGCCTGCTACAAAAATTTTCATACAAGATAATTTTTGTAAAAATACAGAACTTCTGCATCCTTTGTTCAGGCGGCGATAAATTCCTTTGCTATACCAGTATAATTACGGGAAAATTACTTCCAACCCCCGTGTATTACTCGGCCAAATCCAGTTTCTGGCCACTAAAATCACTGATCCGGGTCAGCACCGCTTGTCGCACTAAGTGTTTTAATTTTTGATAATACGTTGCTGCGCTATTTCCCTTTCCATCATCGTACAAATAATGTATAATCCTGCTACGAGATCATGCAGATCGATTTTCTGTCCGGGCGGCATTGTCACTATCGACCTCGCCAGTTTGCTCATACATCAAACATTTTAAAGCCGCAGATTCAGGGTCCGAGGCAGTTACCAACGCTCATTCCAGGGATTAAGTGCACATTTGCTATCTGGCACCGCTCAGTATGCTGTTATAGCCTGCCGTGTTACCCACAATACTTTCAAATTGAAAAAAACAGCCTCGATATCAGGAGATTTTTTTGACTTTTTAATTTTGATTTTTTTTTCTCATTCTTACCAGGTACTGCCCATGCTCATCCTCGGATAACACCTCCATGTACCATCCTTCATCGTTTGCTATTCCGGATAATGTTTTGCGGTCGATATAGATCCAGTTGAACCAGGAAGATTTCTGTTGTTTATATTCATACCGGCAACTGATCTCTCCGTAATAATGGTCGGGGCGGGGGAGGCCCCCTTTATACAGATAAGCGACATCGGATGAATCAAAGATCAATTGCCCATCGGGAAATAATAATTGCTCGGCATGACGAAGAAAACGATGCAGCCCGTCGATCGTCTGTGTCAGGCCGATCCCATTCATCATCAAAAGCAACGTATCATATTTTTCTCCCTGATACTGCATGATGTCCTGCTGTATGATCTTTTGCACACCTCGTTCTTTCATCACCTTACAGGCATTGGGAGAGATCTCCAGCGCTGTTACATCTATTGCATCATCCTGTAACCAGAGAGCATGACTACCGGCTCCCGCGCCAATATCCATCACCTTACCACGGCATAACCGCAATGCCTCCTGTTCCATCTCCGGCATCTCATCTATATCGCGAAAATAAATCGAGATGGGCATTTCTTCTTTTGGACCATAGGTATTATGTATCCATAGTTTCCCCGGAAAAGTGCGGTGATAATAATCTGATATGGCATGACCAATTGGGTCTGGCATGAACGGTGCAATATTTAAAGAAAAGAAAGAGGCGCTATTTATCACGCCTCTTTCTTCTGCCGGATAACCTTTGTCTCCGTAATAATCTGTTTGGCAATTCTACAAATCATAGCGCAGGTTTTTATAGAGGCATGGCTTACCAGCGAATGATCGTTTATGTTCTGCGATAATTATAATTATCAGTTCAATCCACCCTTTCTTGTCGGCGCTACCTGTGCAGGCCATTTACCGGGCTCGCCTGTTCTTGGGTTTGCCGGTAACACACTTCTTACACGGGAAGTGGTCGCAGGATCTTCGCTGGCCATATACGCCAGTACCGCTGTAAGAATCGCATTGCTGCGTACATCATCAAATACGATCTTATCATAGGTATCCCTGTTGGTATGCCAGGTATATGAACCGTATGACCAACTGGTGGAGCTCAATGAGAAAGCCGGCGCACCCGCTGCAACAAAGGACGCAAAATCGGAACCGCCACCACCGGGACTGCCTGGGAATCTTGTTTCAATCTGTGTTCTGATTGTTGCAGGTACTTTGCTCAGCCAGCGACCGAGATAATCATACGCGTTTAAAAATCCCTGGCCGGATAGATTTACCACCCTGCCGGTACCATTGTCCTGGTTAAAAACTACCTGTATATTTTTAACGATCTCCGGGTGATCTTCCACAAATGCCCTTGAGCCGTTCAACCCCTGTTCTTCGCTACCCCAATGTCCTACCAGGATCGTGCGTTTCGGATTGGGATATATTTTTTTAAGAATTCGCATGGCTTCCATCATAGTGAGTGTGCCTGTACCATTGTCTGTAGCGCCTGTGCCACCATCCCATGAATCAAAGTGAGCCGACAGGATCACGTATTCATCAGGTTTTTCAGAACCCCTGATTTCAGCAATCGTATTGAAAGTAGGTACAACTCCCAATTCTTTTGAATCGGTTCGCACGCTGATCTTTGGTTTGTCGCCCGCTTCTGATAAGCGATATAGTAAGCCATAATCTTCCAGCGATATATCAATTGTCGGGATCCTGGTGGTATTGGCACCGAAGATCTTATTTACTCCAAAACCAGCGGACCAGGTACACATCACGATGCCGGCAGCACCGGCTTTTTCAAGTGCAAGCGGTAGTGTTTTATTGGTAAGACCAGTCTTCGTGATCCTGTTGCGCCATGCATCAGTTTGTACAGTCCGGTCCTTTTTCATTTTTTCAACCGATTCTTTTGTTCCAAACTCTTCCCAGTTATAATCCGGGCGACCCGTTGGCTGGTTCATGGATATCATCACAAATTTTCCTTTTACAGCAGGAAGCCATTGTTGAAAAGCAATGGAGTCTGCCAGATCAGCCAGTATGATGATATCAGCGGTAACTGTTTTGCCTGCTGTGTTCGGACTCCAGGCCAGTTGCATGCCTTCAATGCTTTTTACGCGCGGCGCTACCATATCTATATGTGAAACGCCTCTTTCCCAGCCACGCCATTCGCCCCATTTCTCGTTACGTACCGGTATGCCCCAGCCGGTATACTTCGCCACGGCCCAATCATTGGCTTGTTTCATTTGCGGCGTGCCCACCAGTCTTGGCCCGATAACATCCAGTAGCTCATGTGCCAGTTTTTCCAGCTGCGAATTTTCATTGGCCTCTTTGACAATGCTATTCACAATAAGAGAGTCTTTGGCCTGCGCAAAACTGGTACTGCCTTGCAGCAGTAGTGTAATTAGAAATAAATTGCGGATTTTTTTCATGTTATTAATTATAAGCGTATGTGTTGGTTTTTTATTTGGCTAATGTATGAAATCATGCTGGAAATTTCCCTGATTCCTGATAAAAGGTAAGTGCCTGCTATTTATTAGATAGCAGAAGGTTATTTCATGGCATATCCATCTCAATAAACGTATTGGGTACGACGCAGGTCAGGCTGCAAAATGTATCATGATCCGGTAATGGTAGCTTCGTCCTTCAGTTTAATGCCCGTGCTGGTGAATTCGATTTTTTGCTGTTTATATAAACTACCGGTGGTCATCTTAAATGTTTTTTTGCTCATTGCAAAAAACGAATAAATATCTTCTGGTAAGGATTTGTCATTGTAGGGGAGATAACCATTGTTTTCCTGCAAGAGTTGCAGGATCTTATCCGTTTCATCGTTTACACGCGTATAACCAGGTTTACCGGCTGCTACATCTATTTTATTTTCAGGCAATATCTTTTTAATAAAACCTTCAAAACTATCGCCGATCTCGATATCACGGTATATTTCATTTGTATGCAATATGCCGGTATGTTTATTATTAATGATCACTACATAACCGATTTCTGTTTTCCGGTAAACCAGCAGGTTCACCAGCTCTTTTTCCTCGACTGTCAACGTCTCATTGCTTAGCAGGGGCTCGATTTTTTCTGTAGCCACCAGTTTGCCTGTGAGATCATCGAGGTAGATCTTTACCAGGTATTCACCATTGGGTTGCATAAAACTGATCTGCTTGGAACGTGGTACAAAAAGATCCTTCATCAATCCAAAATCAAGAAATGCTCCATGGCTGGTAACGGCCACTGCTTTTAGTTTTACAATATCACCCACTACACCTTTTGGATGTTGCGTGGTAGCGATGATTCTTCCCTGGCTGTCATGGTAGAGAAATACATTGACCTCATCTCCGATATGTGTATTCTCCGGAACAAAACGTTTGGGCAACAGGACACCTTCCTTACCATCATCCAAAAAAACACCCATTGTTTTTTCCTTGGTCACTTTCAGCCTGTTGAATTCACCTATTTTTATTATCATAATCGTAGTTTGAAGTCCGCAGTCCAGGGTTCAAGGTCCTTTAAACTGATCGTTCAATTCAGTTGTTAAGAACGCTAGATCATGAACACGGAACGATGAACATGAAGCTGTCTTATTCAGTTTCTTTTTTTTCTTTCGGAATAGCCCTCGTTCCGCTATATAATTCATATTCGAGCAGCCGGCAGTCGATCGTACTGGTATAAAATTCGATCCTGCGTTTGGCCTTCAGCCCGATCTTTTTTGCCAGCTCAAGATTGCCGGTAAACACATACCCGGTATAACCACCACAGCGTTGTTTCATAAAATCACCGATCCTCGCATAGGTTTTTTCCAGTTCATTGATCTCGCCGAGACGATCCCCATATTCAGGATTTACAAACATGATTCCCGCAGCACCCGCAGGGATCTCCGTATCTGCAAAATCACAAACCCCAAAATCGATCAGTTTGGAAACACCGGCAGCTACTGCATTTTTTCTGGCATTCTCAATCGACTTTGCATTATAGTCGGTAGCAATGATCCGCAGCCCCGGCACTTCTTTGATCTGTTGCTCCAGCAAAGCATCTTCCTGCAGGTACACAGCTTCGTCATAACCCTGCAAATGCATAAATGCATAATTGGTCCTGAATAAACCTGGCCTCCTGTTGGTGGCGATCATGGCTGCTTCAATGGCAAGCGTGCCGGAACCACACATGGGATTTACAAAAGGAGCGTGCCTGTCCCAGTTTGTAGCATAAACGGTTGCTGCCGCCAGCGCTTCCAGCATTGGGGCCTGTCCGGGAATCTTGCGATAACCATGACGGGCCAGCGAATCACCGGTTGTATCTATAAATATTTCCGCATCTTCATTTTTCCAAAAAAGATTGATAACAGCTCCGGTAAGTTCCGACCCGGTAGAAGGGCGTGTGCCTCTTTTATCGCGCAACCTGTCTACGATCGCGTCTTTGACCCGCAGGTTGGCAAACATGCTGTTATTGATAGTTGGATTGCTGACATTACTGGTTATGGAAAAATAGCCAGGATCAGGTAGAATGGTTTCCCAGGGATAGGAGACCAGTTCCCTGTAAATAGCATCCGCATCTACAGCGCTAAATTTTTTAAGACTATACAGGACCTGGCTGCCGCAACGCAGGTTCAGGTTCAATTTTATACAATCATTGATCGTAGCAGAAATCCTGACGCCGGTTACAAAACTATCCTCTACTGTAAAACCCAGATCCTTTATTTCCTGTTCCAGATAGGGCGTAATGCGTTTATGGCAGGTTATGGTAACAGCACTTTTTGTAAGATATAAACTCATGATGGCGTTAAAGGTAAGCTTCTGCGAACAGATGGCGGGAGTATTCGATGCAGCCACGCTTACGCAACGGAAGAATGCGCTGACCGGATCATATTTTGCGACTCTTTTACTTATGCGATTTTAAAGGATCACCTGTTTTGCTCGCTTAGCCAATGAAACTGGCGTTCCGCTAATTGAAAATGACGCCTGCTTTTCCTGAGTTCGATGTATAGGGAATCATTACCACGTTTGCCCCAAAGTTTCAGCAAGGAATCGCCGGTTGTTTCATACCTGCATTCAACAAGCGCCAGTTTATCACCAAAGAATTTTTTAATGCTTATTAGTTGTTTGCTGCTGTCTGTAGTATAATTAAAATAGGCCCGTTCATAACGACGCCTGAACAAAGTATCTGCTGTCTTCATACTTCCCTGTCCATTCTTTTCAAAGATCATTTCCTCCCAGCGAAAGGATTTATCGCTGTTTGTGCCAATAGTATCATTATTAACTGAAAATACGGCGACATCGTATACTCCTTTTTCCAGTGGAAATATCGCAACATCAACCTTTCTTCCCTGGTAAGACAGGTATGAATTGTAAAAGCCTATTCCTACAAACAAGATGATAAAAACTGTCTTGAGTAATACCCTTGTTACACGTAACCATTTCTTTTTCCAGGAAAAATGATACAGCCCGCAGGCTGCCGATGGTTTGTTCAGAATAAAAAAACAAATGATCCGGTTGCTTTCGTTTAGTAAAAGGAACAAACAAAGTGCTACCATTTCCATGGAAAAGATCTTAACAGGGATATCGTAGCTGAGATTTAATACCATTACATTGGTAAATACGATAAATGCCAGCAAAGTACCCAGCGTAGCTGTTCGGCGATATAACAACAATAGCCCTGCCAACACCTCCATGATGCCTGAAAAGACCTGGTAGGGAGAGGAATAGCCAATGAACATCCAGGATAAACGCATCGGGAGCAGATCGCCCAGTGGCGTTGCAAGCTGGCTCAGGCTTGGGAAGGCCATTTGCAAGCAAAATATTTTTATAATGCCATAGGTAAAGGCGATCAGTGCGATATAATATCGCACAAATAAACAAAGCCAGTAGTTCAAATGAACATAATCCGGTCTTTTCCTGTCGAGCAATGACCAGATCACAGATCCCACAGCAGCTGTGACCAGGAAGAGCCAAAGCTGCGCCCATCCATACGAAGTATCGCCGCTACCATTTAAGGGCACCAGCACTTCCCTGACATGAAATAATACACTATTTGCCTTCTCTACTGCCCAATTAATAAGCTGATAATAATATTTGGTAACATACTCAACACCCGGAATACTATCGAGCCATGTCCAGGGGGTGATCAGCAACGCAAAAAAGATAAAGAAGAAACGAAAAATGATTTTTCTCCATAACCCCCATGCAGTAATTGCCGGCAGCGCTCTTGCTTCCATCCGTATTGATTTAATAAATAAATATAGTAAATGGCTTTTTTGTAAACAGGAACAAAGATCCAACCGTTATGAATAACGACGGAAAAGACATTCTTTACAATTTTACAGAGAAATGATAAATACTCTACCCTACAGTAAGCGGTCTGAATTCTTTTTCTATGTTTCCCGCAATGATCTCTGCCGGCCAGGGTTTACCACTTTCCCGGATATCAGTTGTTGCAGC